>PLDP01000207.1 GCA_003136795.1 Actinomycetota bacterium | reverse complement strand
CGGAGTAGACGGCGACCGACGCGATGTCCATGTCCCGCAAGGTGCGGAAGATGCGGAGAGCGATCTCTCCGCGGTTCGCGACCAGGACTTTGGTGAACACACTCCGTATTCTCCTTACGGATGGGCCTCGCTGATCAGTTGACCGTTGCCCGCGCGATTGCAGTACCGATCGTCGTCGCCCTCTTCGCGATCTCCTTCCACGGGCACGACTACTGGGCGACGGGGGTCTTCATCGCGGCGATGGCAACCGACTGGTTCGACGGGCGAATCGCGCGCCGCAGCGGCCGCACCTCGTCCCTGGGCTCCCTGCTCGACCCGGTCGCCGACAAGCTGCTCGTGATGGCGACCCTGATCGTCCTGATCGACCAGGGCGTCTTCCCGGCCTGGATGGTCGCGGCGATCGTCGCGCGGGAGCTCCTGATCTCGGGCCTGCGGCAGGCGGCGGTCGAGCGCGGCGTCGTGATCGCGGCCCGCGACCTCGGCAAGCTGAAGACCTGGGCACAGGCGATCGCTGCCGGGATCGGCGGCCTGGCCGCGGCCGGCGCCTGGGGCACGAGCGCGGCCTGGTGGGCGCTGCTCGTCGCCCTCGCGCTCACCTGGATCTCCGGGCTCGATTACGCCCGGTCGGCGCCGCGGGTGCTCCGCAGGCCGCCTGCCACGCCTTAGGAAGTCTCGAGCGAGGCGTCGAGACCGGCCTGCCACCAGGGATCGGGAGCCGGCGCGGGCCGGGCGAGCGCCGCTGCGATTGCGGCGGCCACCTCGTCGGGCTGCTCGGGCCAGAGCTCCACGTCCATGGCTCAAAGCCTACCGTCCGAAGCAAAGTCACCCGTTCGAGGGATTCGCCGTTCCTGAAGTGTTTTCACCCGTTCGGGTGATGCCCGCACCACACCCTGGGACAGAGAATCACCTTCGATGCGGCACTCTTATCGGAGGATTCCCAACATGCTTCAGTGGAACTCGAAGTACTCAGCGATTCTGGTGGTTTCCCTGCTCGTCGCCCTCGCGGCGGTCGTCGGAAACTTCACCTGGCTGATCAATTTCACCTGGTAGCGCACTGAGATGAGCGGTAGGGCGCTACCCCCCGCGAGGTTGCTCGCGGTTGTCGCGCCCGTCTCCCTGGTCGGCGTCGCCGCGTATCTCGCGGCGACGTTTTCTTTTCTGAGGGATCCGGGATCGACGACGGTGATCGCCGGCGTGGCGATCTTCCTCGTCGCGTCCACGCTCGCCGAGCGTTACCCGGTCCCCGTCGAAGGCGCCGACGCGAACGGCGTCTCCCTCGGCTTCGTCTTCGCAGCGGCGGCCCTGGTGCTCTTCGGCTGGGCGCCTGCGACGTTCATCTACGTCACGGCGCCCACGATCGTCGCGCTCGTCTGGCGCACCCGGCCCGCGATCCGCGCCACCTTCAATGCGGGCGTCTTCGGCCTGGTCGGCGCGCTCGCCGGCTGGATCCTCACGTACCTGCATGGGGCCGACGCGGAAATGATCCTCGCGAAGATCTCGGTCACCTCGGCCACGCTCTACGCGGTCAACATCGTCCTCGTCACCGCCGCGATCACCGCGTCCGGATCGCAGACCGGCTACCTGAAGCTGATCCGCTCGAACGTCCGCGGGACGATCGTGCCGTTCACGCTGATGGCCTCCACGGCGTTGATGCTCGTCGTGCTGTGGCAGCGCACGCCGTTCCTCTTCGCCTCGCTCGCCGGGCCGCTCGTCGCGATCTCGCTCTACCAGCGCTCGACCCACAAGGCGCTGAATGCGATGCGGCTCGCCCTGACCGATCCGCTGACAGGCCTCGGCAACCATCGCCACTTCTACGAGCGGCTGCAACGCGAGCTCACGAGCGCCGAGGAGAACCACGGCCGGGTGTCGCTGTGCTTCCTCGACATCGACAACTTCAAGCGCGTCAACGACGAGTTCGGTCATCCCGCCGGCGACCGGGTGCTCTTCCAGATCGCGGCGCGCCTGCGGCAGGGCGGCGAGGCCTTCCGGCTCGGCGGGGACGAGTTCGCCGTGCTGCTGCCGGGCGTCGAGCAAGACGTCGCGCGCGCGACGGCGGAGCTGATCGTCGAGCGCATCGGCGCCACCGACCTCGGGCCCGCAGGCCCGATCACGGTCAGCGCCGGCGTCGCGACGTACCCGCAGCACGGCAACGAGCGCGACTCGCTGATCCGGCTCGCCGACGGCGCGCTCTACTGGGCGAAGGAGCACGGCAAGAACCAGGTGCGCCTCGCACGCTCCGACGTCGCCGAGCTCTCCGAGTTCCGCCGGGTCGCGAAGGGCGCCGACCGCGTCGCGCGGTTCCGGGCGGCCGCCTCCCTCGCGCGCGCCGTCGACTCGCGGGACGCGTACACCGGCAGTCATTCCGAGCGCGTCGCCGCCCTCGCGGCAAAGATCGCCGAGCAGCTCGGGCTCCCGGCGGACGAGGTCGAGCTGACCCGGCTCGCGGGCAGCCTGCACGACCTCGGCAAGCTCGCCATCCCGGAGGAGATCCTGCGCAAGCCAGTCTCGCTCAGCGACGCGGAGCGGCTCGTCCTGGAGCGGCACCCGCAGATCGGCTACCGGATGCTCGAGAGNNATCATCTTCGTCGCCGACGCCTACGACGCGATGACCTCGAACCGCCTCTACCGCGAGCCGATGTCGGACGCCGAAGCGCAATTCGAGGTCGAGCGCTGTCAGGGCACGCAGTTCGACCCCGAGGTCGTGCACGCGTTCCTGGCCGCCATCGGCGTCGCGCAAGCCGTCAGCGTCTAGCTCCGGCCCGAAACCCCCAGGATGGGGGACGACCGGCCATTCGCTCCCGACGACGCTGTCTCCTGTGAGACGGCCCGCCTGGATTGCTGCTGCGCTCGTTGCAAGCGTCGCTGTCGCTCTGCCCGCTGCCGCGGCTGACGCGCAGACGATCAGGGGCGTGCTCGCTTCGGTCTCGTCGAGCGCCGTCGCGGTCAAGGACGCGACGGGCATCGTCACGACCTGCGCGCTCGCACCGAAGTCACCATCCGTGACCGGGTATTCGGCCGGCCAGCGCGTCCAGGTGCAGTGCGCTCGTGCCAAGGGAGGGCTGGTGCTCGTACGCGTGCGGCTCCTCACCGCAACGAGCCCGGGCTCGACCGACGAGACGAAGCCCGTCACGTTCGCCGGCGCGATCACCGCACTCTCGGACGGCTCGATCAGCCTCCACGACGGCAACCGCGACCTGACCTGCACGCTCGACGCGAGCTCGCCGTCCACCACCGGATTCGCCGTCGGCCAGCACGCGAGGGTCGCGTGCGTGAACGGCGCCCTGGCAAAGATCGGAGCCGTGACGGCTCCCGCCGCCGCACCGAACCCGACGGGCGACCCGAAGCCCCCGCCGCCCCCGCCGCCCCCTCCGCCGCACAAGACCGTCGGGGCGCTCGGCACGCTCACTGCGCTCTCGACATCCTCGGTCACCGTGCACACCGACGGTGGTGACGTCACCTGCACCGTCGGCGACGGCTCGCCGGCCCTCGGAGACTTCCACGTTGGCGACCGCGTCAAGATGGGCTGCGTCGACGGCAACCTCGTCGTGCTCGCCAAGGCCGACGCTCCTCGGCCGACCACGACTCCTGCTGCTCCGCCGCCGCCTCCGGCGACCACGGTCTCCGGCACGATCAGCGCGCTCTCGACCTCCGCCCTGACCGTGCACAACGACGAACGCGGCGACGTCACCTGCTCGCTGGGCCCGTCATCGCCGAGGCTCGGCGACTATCACCTCGGCGACCACGTCGGCATGGCCTGCGTCGGCGGCGCCCTCGTCAAGATCGTCCAGCTGACCTAGAGCCTAGAGCGGGATGTTGCCGTGCTTGCGCGGCGGCCGTGGCTCGCGCTTCGTGATCGCGGTGCGCAGCGCGTCGATCAACACGGGCCGCGTGCGGCGCGGCTCGATCACCTCGTCTACGTAGCCGCGCTCCGCAGCCGTGTAGGGATTCGCGAAACGCTCCTTGTAGTCGGAGATCAGCTCGGCGCGGCGCGCATCGGGGTCTGCAGCGTCCGCGAGCTCCTTGCGGAAGATGATGTTGACCGCGCCCTCGGGCCCCATCACCGCGACCTCTGCGCTCGGCCACGCGAAGTTGAAGTCGGCGCGAACGTGCTTCGAGCTCATGACGTCGTACGCGCCGCCGTAGGCCTTGCGGGTGATCACGGTCAGCTTCGGCACCGTCGCCTCGCAGTAGGCGTAGAGCAGCTTGGCGCCGTGGCGGATGATCCCGCCCCACTCCTGCGCGGTGCCCGGCAGGAAGCCCGGTACGTCGACGAACGTGACGAGCGGGACGTTGAACGCGTCGCACGTGCGCACGAAGCGCGCGGCCTTCTCCGACGAGCTGATGTCGAGCACGCCCGCGAGCGCCTTCGGCTGGTTGCCGACGATGCCGACGCTCTGCCCGCCGAGCCGCGCGAAGCCGCAAACGATGTTCTCGGCGAAGAGCGGCTGGATCTCCAGGAACTCGCCGTCGTCGACGACCGCGGAGATGACCCGCTTGATGTCGTACGGCTTCGTCGGCTCGTCGGGAATCAAGGTGTCCAGCTCGGGCGACTCGCGGTCGATCGGATCGGTCGGCTCGTCGAACGGCGCGGGATGCGCGTTCGACTGCGGCAGGAAGCTGAGCAGGTAGCGCGCGTCCTCGAGCGCAGACTCTTCGTCCGGCGAGGTCAGGTGCGCGACGCCGGACTTCGACGCGTGCGTGACGGCGCCGCCGAGCTCCTCGAACGTCACCTCCTCGCCGGTGACCGTCTTCACGACGTCGGGCCCCGTGATGAACATGTACGAGGTCCCTTCGACCATCAGCACGAAGTCGGTGATGGCGGGTGAGTAGACGGCGCCGCCGGCGCACGGGCCCATCACGAGCGAAATCTGCGGGATCACCCCCGAGCACTGGACGTTTCGCCAGAAGATCTCCGCGTAGCCCGCGAGCGAGACGACGCCCTCCTGGATGCGCGCGCCGCCGGAGTCGTTGATGCCGACGAGCGGGCAGCCGTACTTGGCCGCCATGTCCATCACCTTGCAGATCTTCTCGGCAAAGACCTCGCTCAGCGAGCCGCCGAAGACGGTGAAGTCCTGGCTGAAGACGAAGACGCGCCGGCCGAAGATCGTGCCGTACCCGGTGACGACGGCGTCGCCGTAGGGGCGCCGCTCGAGCATCCCGAAGTTCGGCTCGCGATGGCGAACAAAGCGATCGAGCTCGACGAACGACCCGGGGTCACAGAGCTTCTCGGCGCGCTCGCGCGCGAGCAGCTTCCCTTCGGCGCGGTGCTTCTCGACGGATTTCGGCGAACCCGCGTGCCGCGCCTCATCGCGCAGCTCGGCCAGCCACTGGAGCTTCTCTTCGGTGGTCTCGTGACCGCGTTTTTCCTTTTGCGCCACGCTTCGCAGCCTATAGCGCGCGCGTAGAGTCTCTCCATGGAGCCGATCGACCGCGCGACGGTGTGGCCGTACGACGAGCACGGCGAGCCAGGCGAGTTCGTCTACCAGCGCTACGCGCACCCGACCGGCACTGCGGCCGAGCGCGCGCTCGGGCGCCTGGAAGGCGGCGACGCGCTGCTCTACGGATCGGGCACCTCGGCCGTGACCGCGTGCGTGTTCGCGTTCTGCCGGCCCGGCACGACCATCGCGATCGCAGAGGGCGCGTATTTCGGCACGACAGTCACGCTGGGTCAGTTCGAGCCATGGGGCCTGAAGGTCGTCGAGTTCGACCAGACCGGATCCCCACCCGCCGCGGCCGACGTGCTCTGGCTCGAGGCGCCGGCGAACCCAATGCTCACGCTCCCCGACTGGGACGCCGTTCGCGCACATCCGGGCTTCGTCGTCTGCGACGCAACGGTTGCGACGCCCGTTTTCCTGCACGCGCTCGACGAAGGCGCTGACGTCGTGCTGCACTCGGCGACCAAGTACCTCACGGGCCATCACAACGCACTCCTCGGCGCGACGGTGACGCGCGACGAGCAGAAGACAAAGGCGCTCTACGACGCGCGCATGCGTCTCGGCCTCTCCGCTTCCCCGGACGCCGCGGCCGCGCTGCTGCACGGCCTCGAGACGCTCGAGCTGCGCGTGCGCCATCAGACCGAGAGCGCCCGCGAGCTCGCCCGGCGGCTCGAAGAGCACCCGGCAGTGCTGCGCGTGCGCTACCCGGGCTTCGGCGGGCTCGTCGTCTTCGACGTCGCCGACGACGACGCGCGCCTCGTCGAGACGGCGACGACCTTGATCGCGAACCAGACCTCGCTCGGCGGCGTCACCTCGTCGATGGAGAGCCGCTGGCGCTGGGAAGGCGACCGGATCCCGCGTGGCCTGCTGCGGCTGTCCTGTGGCCTCGAGGACGTGGAGGCGATCTGGGCCGACCTCTCGGCCGCGCTCGACCGCTCGGCCCNNAAGAGACAGAGCCGGAGGAGGGACTCGAACCCACGGCCACCTCATTACAAGTGAGGTGCTCTACCAACTGAGCTACTCCGGCGAGATCCACATTGTAGGCGAGCCAGTGTTGTCTATTTTGGACACGGCCCGTCCGAGGCTTTCGGCACCGTGTTGACGTGCGCCATCCCAAGGATGTCGGAGACCGCTCGACGCTGGCAATCATGGCCGCCCTGCAGGCCTGCGGTTACGCGGTGCTGATGCCCTTCGGTGAGAACACTCGGTATGACCTGGTGATCGATAGCGGTGCGCGACTTATCGCGCGTGCAGTGCAAGACCGGGCGCCTCCGCAACGGGAGCGTCATCTTCAACACCTGTAGTTCGTACGCGCATCATCCCAATCCAGGGGTCACGAAGCGCACGTACGTGGGCGACATCGATGAGTTCGCGGTCTTCTGCCCCGACACATGCGGCGTCTATCTCTTGCCGATCGACGATGTTCAAGCAACCAGGAGGGCCGCTCTTCGCGTCGACCCGTGTCGGAATGGCTAGCGGAAACGCGTCCGCCTGGCCGCCGCCTATCAGATCGCGCGTGTCGAGATCGACTGACTACTGGAGGACCTGGCGGCCCTCTTGGTGGGTGAGGATCTTGCGCTTTACGCGCTGCAGGGCATTGTCGATCGTCTTCGTGTCGCAGCCGAGCTCCTCCGCCATCTGCTCGTACGACGAGCCTTCGAGATAGAGGCGAAGCGCATCCGACTCGAGCGGCGACAGCGTCGTCGACAAACAGCCGACGAGCGACTGCAGCTCTTCCGTGGAGATGACGCACACCGACGGGTCGTTGACGTTCGGGCCCGGGAGCGCATCNNGTCGCGGTCTTGATCGCCGTGATGATCTGGCGCGTCACGCAAAGCTCCGCGAACGACCGGAACGAGGTCTCCTTGTCGGGGCGGAAGTCGCGCACCGCCTTGTAGAGGCCGACAAGGCCCTCCTGGATCAGGTCCTCCGAGTCGCCGCCGGCCAGGAAGTACGAGCTCGCCTTCAGGCGCACGAACGAGGTGTAGCGGCGCATCAACTGGTCCATCGCGACGCTCGAGCCGTTGCGCGCCTTCAGGACGAGCTGCAGATCCTCAAGCTCTCGTTGAGCCTTCTGCGGTGACTTGGAAGCGACAGCGGTGCGGACGGGCACGACGAATACCCCCGGTATTTGGGATGTTTTCCGATGAGACTTCCGCTCGGCACCGCCAAAGTCTCACCCTGAGGTTGAGGTAAATCTAGCAAGGACCCGCAAAGAGCACAAGCCCCAATTGCACGGGACCCGGTTACTCGCCTCTGCGCAAGCGCTCGAGCCGGGCCCGCGTCTCGGGATCGAGCTTCCCGGCGAGCCCCTCGGGGCGCTCGTCGCGGTGCTCGGCCGGCCGGAAGTCGCGCAGGAAGGACTGCGAGGAGAGCTTCGCCACGTTGACCCCGGCGGCGGCCGCCACAGTGGCGTCGCTCGTCACGAGCATCACCCGGGCCTCGTCACGATGTTCCGCGGCAAGCCGCTCGAGCAGCGTGTCGGCGTGCGGGGCGAAGCGCACCTCGAGCGGCCCGTGCGTCGCGTCCTCCCCCACGCCGTCGAAGACGACCACCCCGCGCGCGCCGCGCATCGCGACGTAGCTCGCGAGCGCGTCGACGAGCTCGCGCGCATCCTCGAACGGCCCGGCGTGCAGCAGGTTGTAGCCGTCGAAGAGGTAGAGCTCAGCCACGCTGGCGACGTGCTTCGTACAACAGCACCGCTGCGGCCACCGACACGTTGAGCGACTCGACCTCACCCGCGAGCGGGATCGAGACGAGCGCGTCGCAGGTGCGACGCACGAGCGGGCGCAGTCCCTTCCCCTCGGCTCCGAAGACGAGCGCGACGCCGCCCGAGAGATCGGTCTCCCACATCGACGGTGTGCCCTCGTCGCCGGCGGCGCCGAAGATCCACAGGTCAGCCCCTTTCACCTCTTCGAGGTACCGCGCCAGGTTCGTCACCACGGCGACGGGCAGATGCTCGACGGCCCCGGCCGAGGCCCGCGCTACGGCGGGCGTGACGATCGCCGAGCCATGCGCCGGGACGACGACGCCGGTCGCGCCGGCGCCCTCGGCGCTGCGGCAGACCGCGCCGAGGTTCCGCGGGTCGGTGACCCGGTCGAGCACGGCCAGGAGCGGACGCTCGGCCGCGGCGAGCTCGTAGGCGTCGGCATAGCGATAGGGCTCCATGAGCGCGAGGACGCCCTGGTGGTCACGAGTCTCCGCCCGCTCGGTGAGGTCGCGGTCAGCCCTCTCCTTCGGCCGCGCCTCGGCGAGCCACGGCTCCCCCTTGAGCGCCCGCTCCGTCGCCCAGACCTCGAGCACCTGGCGGTTTCCCCGCAGCGCCTCGCGGACGGCGCGGCGGCCGTAGACGAGGTCAGGCGTCACGAACGAGGGTGTAGCCGCCGGCGGGCTCGTCGCGCATCTGCCAGCCAAGCGCGGCGAGCTCATCCCGGAGCCGGTCGGAGGTCTCGAAGTCCCGCTCGGCGCGCGCCTCGGCGCGGCGCTCGGCCAGCGCGGTCACCTCGGCGGGGGCTTCGTCCCGCTCGGCAAGCGACTCGAGGCCGAAGATCGCCAGGCCCCGGCGCAGCAGCTCCAGCTGTCCGGTCGAGGCCCATTCGTGCAGGACGGCCAGCGCTGCAGGCGTGTCGAAATCGTCGTCCAACGTGGCGGCGAAGGCGCTCCAGCCCGCCTCGTCGTGCCCGGCAGCCGCAAGCGTGAAGGCGTTTCGCAGCGTGTCCCGCCGTGCCGCAGCCTGTTCCATTGTCTCGGGCGAGAAATCGATCGGCTTGCGCCACGACGCCGTGAGGAAGAAGACAAGCACCGCTTCGCGGCCCCACTCGTCGATCGTCTCGCGGATCGTGGCGACGTTCCCGACCGACTTCGACATCTTCTCGCCGGTGAAGCGAAGCATCCCGTTGTGCGCCCAGATCTGCGCGAAGGGATGCCCGAGCGCCCGCGACTGCGCGACCTCGTTCTCGTGATGGGGGAAGACGAGGTCGAGCCCGCCGCCGTGGATCTCGAACACGGGCCCGAAGATCTCCTCGGCCATCGCCGAGCACTCGATGTGCCAGCCCGGCCGGCCGCGGCCCCACGGCGAGTCCCACCACGTGTCCTCGGTCGCCGGCTTGTTCGCCTTCCACAGCGCGAAGTCACGCGGATCCTCCTTGAGCGCGCTCGGCTCCTCACCCTGCTCGACCTGGTCGGGCTTCTGTCCGGAGAGCCGCCCGTAGTCGGCGAAGCTCGCAACGCGGAAGTAGACGTCGCCGCCGGCGGCGTAGGCGTGCCCGGCCTCGACCAGCTCCTCGATGAAGTGCACGATCTGCGCCACGCTCTCGGTCGCTTTCGGCAGCCGGTCGGGCATGCCGAGCCCGAGGTCGCGTGTGTCCTCGAGATACCACTCGGTCGCGCGCGCGGCGAGCTCGGCGCTCGCGCCCGGCGCCGCGTCGTAGATCTTGTCGTTGATGTCCGTGATGTTGTGGACGAGCTGCGCGTCGTAGCCCGTCGCGCGCAGCCACGAGCGCAGCCACATGCCGACCACGAACGGCCGCGCATTGCCGATGTGCGCGCGCGCATAGACGGTGGGGCCGCAGAAGTACATGCGGATCGGGCCCGGTGCCGCGGGCAGCTCGACGAGCGAGCGGCTGTACGTGTCGTAGAGGCGCACCCTGCTCAGGGTAGTGCGCGGCGCAGCGCCTCGTCACGCGGCAGCGCGCGCAGCACGGCCCAGAGCTCCGGCCCGCGCTCCTGGCCGGTCAGCGCCACCCGCAGCGCGCGCAGATTCCCTCCGACGGCCTTCAGCTCGCGCACGACCGTCTTCGCCTCGTCCTGTTCGAGCACGTCCGGCAGCTGCGAACGCAGCTCCACAAAGCGCTCCAGCGTCTCGGGACTTAGTAACACTGTGTTACTTGGTGGGTCGAGCACGGTGCGCGCGAGCGCCCGCGCCTCGACCAGGTCGTGCGCGCCGCGCAGGAGCGGGGCCGCCTCGACCGGCACGCCCACCCGCTCGGCGAGCGCCTCGTCGTCGAGCTGCCCGAGCACGTCGACCGAGAGCGAGCGAATGCGGTCGAGGTCGAGGTGGACGTCGTGCTTCGGCAGGTCGAGCTCGTCGAGGTAGGCACGCACCCCCTCGGCGGGATAGCCGGCGTCGCGCAGCGATGCGACCGTTGCGCCTTCGGCGCGCTTCGAGAGCTTCTTGCCGTCGTCGCCGACGACGAGGCCGTGATGGATCACGTGCGGCGGCTTCGAGCCAAGCGCCTCGTGCAACGCGGCGTGCAGCTCCTCGTTCGCGCGATGGTCGGAACCACGGATCACGTGCGTGATCGCGAAGTCGATGTCGTCGACCACGCTCGCGAGGTGGAACGTCGGCGGCCCCTCGTCTCGCCACAGCATCACGCCCTCGAAGCGCTGCGGCAGCCCAGCCGTGCGTGCCGCCTCGAGGTGCCGCTCGGCGCGGTCGCTCTGGCGCACGGGCCCCTCGTCCCAGTCGATGCCGAGCCAGCGCAGGTCGCCGAGGATCGCCTGCTCGCCGCCGGGAACGTTGCGGGCAGCATCGGTGTCGTCGATCCGGAGCAGCATCCAGTCGCCGAAGCGACGGTTCGCGACGGCGCTCAGCGCGTTGCCGACGTGCAGCGTCCCGGTCGGGCTGGGCGCAAATCGCACACGGGTCATGACGCGACGTTAGTCCGCAAACGCGACGCGTGCCGCGCCCTTGCGCGGGATGAACCGCGCCAGCACCGCGCCGACCAGCGCGACGGCTGCGCTCACCCAGAACGCGGCGACGAACGCCGACTCGGCGGGGATCTTCGAGCCGCCGATCGTGTCGGCGCTGACGATCGCCGCGCCGACCTGGCCGCCGATCACCGACCCGATCGTGCGCATCACCGTGTTCATGCCGGTTGCCACGCCGGTCTCGGACGGCCGGACCGCGTCGATGATCAGCTTCGCCATCGCCGCGAACGCGAACGGAACGCCGATCCCGATGCCCACCATGCCGAGGGAGATCTCGAGCGGGTGGGCGTGCAGGACGGCGAGCGACGCGACCCCGAGCGAGGTCAGGACGAGCCCGAGCACCAGCGGCAGCCGCGAGCCGTACCGTGTGCCGAGCCGCCCGGCCGCCGGTCCCGCGACGAACCCGAGCACGCCGCCGGGCAGCAGGTAGACCCCCGTCGCCGTCGCCGAGAGGCCGAAGCCGTAGTCGACACTACCGCCCGAGTGCGTCTGCATCAGCGAGGGCAGGAGCACGAACGCGCCGAACATCGCGAAGCCCGTGAAGATCGCCGCCAGGTTGGTGAACAGCACGGTGCGCTGCAGCATCATCCGGATGTCGACCATCGGCTCCGGGACCCGCAGCTCGACGCGCACCCAGGTGAATGCGAACACCCCGCTCGCAACGAAGAGCCCCGCGACGCGGCTCGAGCCCCAGCCCCAGACCGGCCCCTCCGTGAGGGCGAGCAGCAGCGTCACGAGCACGCCCGAGAGCAGCGCCGCACCGACAGGGTCGGGCTTCGACGGCGTCTTGACCGGCGACTCGGGCACGAAGCGCCACACGCCGATCGCCGCCACGCCGACGAACACCGCCCCGACGATGAAGAGCCAGCGCCACGAGGCGTAGTCGACGAGCACGCCGGAGAGGACGAGCCCGAGCCCGCCGCCGACCCCCAGGATCGCGGAGACCATGCCGACGCCCGAGCCCACCTTCTCCGACGGGAACTCGTCGAAGACGATCGCGAACGAGAGCGGGAACACGGCGCCGCCGAAACCTTGAATCGCGCGGAAGGCGATCAGCGACCAGATGTTCCAGGCGAAGATCGCCGCGACGCAGCCGACGAAGAAGACGAGCAGGCTGAGCAGCAGGAAGCGTTCCTTGCCGTACTGGTCGCCGAGCTTCCCGAGCACCGGCGTCGCCACCGCGGAGACGAGCAGAAACGACGTCAGGAGCCAGGTGACCCAGGCGGTCGAGGTGTGAAAATCGCGCTGCAGGCTCGGTAGCGCGGGCACGATCATCGTCTGCTGGAGCGCGTAGGCGAGGCCGGCGAGCGCGAGAATCGCGAGCGTGACGTTGTAGTGCTGCCGAGCCTCCCCCATCTCGGGGACTTTAGCCAGGGGCCCTCACGTGCCGATAAGGCGACCATGCGCTCGGTCATCGGCATCTGCGCCACCTTCGGCACGTTCGCCGGCGGCTACCTTCCGGAGCTCTGGGGCAGTTCGAGCTTCTCGGCCATCTCGCTGCTCTTCAGCGCGGTCGGCGGGATCGCGGGCGTCTGGGTCGGCATCCGCCTCTCCACCTGAGGACCCTCCCGACCGGCAAACTCCGTCGTCATGGCGGAAATCCTGAGCGGCGCCCGCAAGGCGGTCGTCTATCTGCGCGCGCATCCGCGCGTGGCCAAGTCGCTGCAGCTGGCGCTCGTCACCGCAACGGTCGCGGTCTGCGTCTGGGCGGTGCAGGACCAGTGGTCGAAGGCGGGCCCGCTCCTCGAGAACGCGCGGCCCGGCTACCTCGCGCTTGGGTTCGCAACCGTCGCCGTCTACTACCTCGTCTTCATCCTCGGCTGGATCCGCATCCTCCTCGTCTGGAACATCCAGATTCCGTACCGCGTGGCGTTGCAGGCCGAGATGGTGTCGATGCTCGCGAAGTACCTGCCGGGTGGCGTGTGGACGCCGGCGGCACGCACGCTCGCTCTGCGACGCTCGGCCGGCGTCACCGACACGCCAACCGTGCTCGCGTCGATCCTCGTTGAGGCCGGGCTGTCGGCGATCTCCGGCGTGATCGTGTTCGTCGTCAGCCTCGCGTGGGTGCGGGGCGTGAACGCGCCGCTGCTTCCGCTCGTCGGGTTCGGGCTGCTCTGTGCGCTCGGCCTGCACCCGCGCGTCTTCCGTCCCCTCATGCAAAGGTTGCTGCGGCCGTTCGGCGCCGACACGATCGAGCCGCTGCCGTTCTCGCAGACCATCGTGTTGCTCGTCTTCTACTGCGGCACCTGGCTGATCTCCGGTGCGGCTGTGTACTTCATGCTGCGCAGCGTCGGCACCGATGTCGGCCTTGCGACGATCCCGTTTCTCGGCGGGGTGTCGGCGGTCGGCGCGATTGTCGCCGTGCTCGCGGTGTTCACTCCGTCGGGCCTCGGCGCGCGCGAAGCGTCGATGTACGGGCTGCTGCTGGCGATCACAACGTCCGGGCCCGCGCTCGGCGTGACGCTGCTGAACAGGCTCGCGATCACGCTCGTCGAGCTGCTGCTCTTCGGCGCCGGCATTGTCTCCTGGCGGCTGACGCGCACCGCGCGAACGTCGTCGTGACGATCGTCGAGCTCGCACACTCGCCGTCGCTCAGGTGACGACGCGCCGCGTGAACGTCCGCAGCGAGACGATCGTGAGCGCGGTCGAGCCGCCGACGAGCGCGAGCATGAACGCCCACACCGGCATGTGCGGCAGCTCCGGCGTCAGCGACGCCCGCAGCCCTTCCGTCATGTAGACGAGCGGGTTGAGGAGCACGAGGACCTTGAGCCACGGGATCGGCGTGAGGGTCGCCCATGGGTAGTAGACGCAGCCGAGGAACGTGATCGGGATCACGACGACGGCAAACAGGAGCGGGATCTTGCGGGGGTCGATCACGGTCCCGATGAAGAGCCCGAGCGCGGCCGCGAGCACGCACGCGAAGACCAGCGCGATCGCGAACAGCAGGGGATCGTGGATGTGGAGGCTCGGTGCGGCCCCATGCGCGTGCACGAGGTAGACGATCGGAAAGACGACGCCGGCCGCAAGCAGCGACTGGGCGGCGCCGACGGCGATCTTCTCGAGCCCGACGACCCAGACCGGAACGGGTGCAAGCACGCGGTCCTCGATCTCCTTGCTGAAGCTGAACTCCTGCACCAGCGGCAGCGCGACGGCCTGGATGCCCTGGAAGTTGATCGCGACGGCGATCAGGCCCGGCACGAGCACGGTCGTGAACGAGACACCGGTGGAGCCGCCGTGGAAGCCCTGGCCGATCTTCGGGAAGACGTAGGCGAAGACGAAGACGAAGAGCAGCGGCTGCATGATCGTGCGCACCAGGAACTGCCCGAACTGGCGCCGGAGAACGCGCAGGTCGCGCGCCACCAGCGCGAAGAACGTCCCCACCTCGGCGCTCATTCGCGGTACTCCCTGCCGGTGAGCGTGAGGAAGACGGTCTCGAGGCTGGGCGGGTGGCTCGCGGCGTCGCGCACGTGCAGCCCGAGGCTCGTCGCAGTCTCGACGAGCTTCGCGAGCACGCCCTCCGAGCGGGTCGCGAACACGCGCACGAGCTGTCCTTCCCGCTCGACGGCGCGCACACCTGCGAGCGCGGCCGCCCGTTCCGCGAGTGGCGCGGGCTCGCCGTCGATCGTCAGCGTGATCAGGGTGTCGGCGCCGAGCGTCTGCTTCAGCTCGGTCGGGCTGCCGAGCGCGAGCGCCTTGCCATTGTCGATGATCGCGATCCGTTCGCAGAGCTTGTCCGCCTCATCCATGTTGTGCGTCGTGAGCAGCGTCGTCTGCCCAGCTTCGTGCAGGTCGCCCAGGATGCGCCAGAGGTTGATGCGGGATTGTGGGTCGATCCCCGAGGTCGGCTCGTCGAGGAAGAGCACCTCGGGCTCGTGCACGAGCGCGCGAGCGATCATCAGCCGCTGCGCGAGTCCGCCCGAAAGCTGGAACACCATCGACTGCGCTCGTTCGGAGAGCGCGAACTGCTCGAGCAACTCGTCGGCGCGCAGGCGCGCCCGCCGCCGCGGCACGCCGAAGAAACGGCCGTGGTAGTAGAGGTTCTCCCACACGGTCAGCGAGCGGTCGAGTGTGTTCGCCTGCGAGACGACACCGATGCGCCGCTTTACGGCTGCCGCGTGGTGTCGCACGTCCAGGCCGGCGATCAGCGCCCGCCCGCCCGTCGGCACGACGATCGTGGTCAGCATCCCGATCGTCGTCGACTTGCCGGCGCCGTTCGGGCCGAGCAGCCCGAAGAACTCGCCGCGGCGCACCTCGAGGTCGAGGCCGTCCACCGCGATCACGGTCTCGTGACGGCTCCCGTAGACCTTCCGCAGCTGCTCGGCCCGGATCGGAGATTCAGTTGCCGCAGACGGAATGATGGCCGGCTCGCCGATCACCAGACGATAGTCAAGTTCGTGGTGCCTCTACGCTCAACCCAGTGCAACAGCTGCTCTTGGTTTGGTACGAGGACAACAAGCGACCGCTTCCGTGGCGCGAGACAACCGACCCTTACGCGATCCTCGTCTCGGAGGTGATGCTGCAGCAGTACCGCGTTGAGAACGTGGAGCTTCCTGCTATGCGGGCATTTTCGGTCTGATCAGGCTGTTCGCATGAGGCCGAAAAAGTGCCGATTTGGTCGCTTCTGGACAGCAGTTGTTCGCACGGCGTTCGCACACCCTCTGCGAGCGAGGGGTGAAGCTGCGGCCAGGAGGGGCTGAACGCGGATCCGACAGAAATTAACTGCGGCACGCTTCACACCTAACCGTACACGGGCAGACACCGCCACTCCAACTGGGTGGTGCGCAGCCATCGGCAACGGAACTCGCCCACCCGGCGTTGCACACAAGAGCTGCCGAAGCGCTCCAGGCGCTGCTCAGGAGGAGGTACGCGCCCTCGCTTCGCATGAAGTGCGTAGCCTCAACCAGACGCCCCAAACCGAGCGAGCAGGCTTCCTCGGGGAAGCCTCGAACCGGATCTCGCCAGGAGGCATGCCTCACCGCCGTGACATACGGTTTTCAGAAGGTCGAAGGATCGCAGGAAAAGATGACCAGAACATCCGCTACCGATTGGTGTCGCTTCGATCTTCCGCTCCTCGCGGTGGGATCGACTCCGAGCTGGATCCTCAGCGTGCGCCCGGCGCAGCGCACCTTGGGTAGCTGTCTGATCCTCAACCAAAATCGGGTAACGGAATTCTCCCAGGTCTCAGAAAGGGATGTCCTTGAACTCAGAATCGTCATCAGGGCCTTCGAGCAACTAGCGAAGGCTTGTTTCAATCCCGCCCGGTTCAATTACGTGATATCCGGCCAGCATGACCCGCTCCTTCATCTGCACGCCTTTCCCCGATACAGCCAGGAAGTGCCCTTCGGTCGCAAAACCTGGGTCGATGATCGCTGGCCGATGTTCTTGACCTTCCCGGAGCTAGAGTCCGAACCGGCCGACGTGCTGAGCGCGATCGTTACTGTGCTCCGGCAGGGGAACCGCGCTCATGGCCTACTGGCCGAGTGGGAAGATGACACACATTCTTGATCGCGAACAAATCGCCGAAGCGGTTCGGCGGCTGGTCAACTCCGACGACTCCGTGATCGGCGCGGTTCTAGTTGGTTCAGTCGCGAACACAGTTTCTGATCCTTTCTCAGACCTAGACTATTTCCTCTTCGTCGACGTGACGGCGTGGTCGCGGTCGAGACAACACGGACCGTGGTGGAGCAGCGCAAATCTTCGTCAGTGGCTTGGCTCCGGAGGGTTACAAGTTGGCTGGCACTACTGGGCTGGCACGGAGAAGCACTATCTAACGGTTGGAACGACACGGCTCGACTTCTCACTCCTCGCCGAAGAGCGGCGCGGTGAGATCGTGTATTGGCCGCGGCTGTTCTTCCCACCGACCGGAATCCTTAAGGACGCTGACGGTTGCATCGCTAAGGCTTATGCTTCAAATGCCCAGGCGACGCTCCCCGACGCGGAGAACGATCTTTCGAGCTACGTCATGGCCCTTTGTGATGTGGCCAAGCAACTGCTACGCAGAGAGACCGTTAACGCTCGCCTTCGTTTCCGAAGCGTTGTCGAAAGTCGGGCGCGAATCATGCGCCAGCTTCCGCTTGGAACAGCTCTCTGGCGCGAACCGACCCGGCATGCCGAAGAGACGCTGTTGAGAGACCAAGTCGCCGAGCTAGAGCGTATGGCTTTCATGCCCACCGCGGCGGAACTCCGACGCTGGATCCAAACCGAGGTCTCCACCCTTGCTCAGGTGTGTCACGATGAGCCAGATCGCAAAGGTTACTTAGCTCTCTACCAGGCTTATCTACGCGAGGACTCGTCCTGAGCAGCCGTCGCTCCCGATGGCGGCCGCATCGCGACTAACTGATGTGTTGTTGGATCGTCTTCGCGATCGTCTCTTGGGTCTCGTCGGCTCTATCTGGAGGAGGAACGAGCTTAGCCGGTGCAAAGAGAGTCGCATCCGCCCGACGGGCGACAACCGATGACACAAGAGGCGAGAACTCCATCAGGGACTCAAGGCCATCGACAGTGGCGACCTCCACAGGCGGCAACGACACATCCGTGCCCGAGACATCCCAAACAAGAGTCCCGAGACCACCATCGGCGGATCCCGTGCTCGCAGCCAGGATACCGAGAATGGCGGAGTTCAATTCAGCCAGGGCATCACCGTCGACACTCAATGCCCGGAAGGCCTCCAACTCCGAGTCCTTGATCACGGTGACTCGTCTATGCAGCTTACGCTGCTCGATCCCGCGAAATAGTTCCGCGGCATCAGCTAGACCACTCGAATCTGCGAGTACGGCGGAATGCCTTAAGAAAGCTGGTTCGTCTGCCTCAAACGCATGGCGGGGCTGAATGTCATGTGCTCTGAACATCTCTAGCGCCGAGCGCAGCATCCCGCGTGCCGATCGCACCGTCATGTTGGATTCCACGCGTTCTTGGATCGTGGATCGAGCAAGGTAGTAGTTCTCAAGGACTGGAACTTTCAAAGCATCCACGACGAAGGCGTTCTCCGCTTCGCGGATTTGTAGAGCGCTAATCGTTCCCGGTACGTCGGACTGCGTCGGCTGACCGGTATGCCACGCCAGACGAAATACTCGCGCTAGCGCCCGCGGGCCGAGAGAGGTAGCTAGGAACAGATAGCCGATTCCCTCTTGGACGGACGCGAGCCATTCGAAGACGCGCGCTGGCGAGGTCTCCCAGTCTTCGGCAAAGGCGCGTTCAACCGCGGCATCCCCCTCCAGGAGTCTTCTCGCTCGGGCGACGGGGTTGTACTCGTCATCATCGAAGACTTCATAAATGAGTTCGCTGAACGTGTACTCCCCCACAGGTGCGATAAGGCTAAAAAGCAGCAAATGCGACAGCAACTCGTCGCTAGCGCTCGCCATTGTCGCGCTTGGCACGAAGTGGCGAAGGTATTCGACAGTCGTACCGAAGGTAGCGATCGCGTCCTCAAAATAGGTCGATGTCGCACTTGGGAATGCCAGGTGCTCAAGTGGACGCTCGCGGATGTAGCGGAGTCGCTGTACCAGCGGATGGTCGACGATGCGTTGTGCCCTCTCCGAAAGAACCATTTCGCCCTGGGGCGCGATACGAACGACCATCCCCCCGGGCGAAAGCTGCAGCTCCGGTAGAGCCGTTGAACGCGCTAGAACTCCTGACCGCTCGGATAAGGATTCCAGCGCGGCAAGAGATTCAACCTGCGCGCTAATCTCGTCCAACTCGATGGTAGAAGGCGTATTGACGAGGCGCTCAATCACGCCCAAGACGGCAGTCACCTCTTCCTGACGCAGCGTTGCCTGATTCTCGTCGACGAGATCGGCGAACGTGCGTCCCAGCTTGTATATGTCTGCCGCGTATGCGTCAAGACCCGGCGGCGTCCTGTAAGACGAGTCTGGATACTCACTCCGCAGATCGGAGATCTCGCCGGGCAGCGCGCCGAAACCAAAATCGGAGAGCTTGATCACATTATCGCGTTTGAGCACAAGTACGTTCGCTGCTTTCACGTCGCCATGGGCGATGCCGTGTTGATGGGCAAATGCGAGCGCACGGGCTGTCTGCGAAAAGAAGCTCGTCAGCGTCTTGAATAATCGTTCGCGAGGGACGGCAGCCAATGCTTCGTCAAGCGGAGCTGAGTCCTCGATGTACTCCATGACATAGAAGGGCACCTCGGTGCTCGTCGTTGCGTTCCATGTCGTCCCACGGTCGACGATCGTGACGATGTACGGGCTCCCAAGCTTGGCCAAGATCCGGATCTCGCGGTCGAAACGCTCCCGTCGATCGCCGTCGAGGGTGTTCAGCAGCTTGGCGGCCCGGATCATGCCCAGGGAGATCTGCTCGACCTGCCACACCTCGCCATCCTGACCCCCGCCGAGATACCTAAGGAGGCGATAGCCGTCGGCGATTCTCTGGCCAGTCTGAAATTGAGGCTCACGCGGCATTTCGATCCGGAGGCTACACCGACACCTAGCCCAGAACAGATGCAAGGGGCTATTCGATCCCGTTCACCCTGAGCGGGACATGGCGGCGCATGCATGTTCCCGCCTGCCTGCTTTATCGGCAGGCGTGTCCGAAGGTGGGCGGTGCGCTGCCGTTGAGGAAGGTCGATCGAACCTCATCGTCGTGGCGAAGCGGGGCCACTGTCTCGATCAGCTTCGCGTGAAGCTCGGCGGTGGGTTCAAGACCCCACGCCACCTCGCCTCGCAGACGCTGCAGCTCATCTGCCCGGGCCTGCTCGCCGAAACCGAGATCGCTCAACTGGCGGTCTGCGTCGGCGATCGTTGCGGCGTAGGCGTCGGGGGCGATCTCCTCCACGTCGGAATGCGTGGGTGCATGCACCGCGAGCAAATCTGGGTTGAAGCAACGGAGGAGTCGGAGGAACAGCTCGTCCTCGCGGATTTCCCAGCCGGTCGGCACGATCAGATTCCCTTGGCCGCCCCAAACCCGACATTGGGTTGCGATCGCATGCTCGACGATCCACTGCCAGGGAACACCGTCGACGGACGGCACCAGAACGCAGGCACGAATCGGCCGCACGCTGAGCGTGGCGGCAAGGGGTGCCGGTGGCTCGGCAGACAGAAGCTCGGTTGCGGTACGCACGAGATCAACCTACGGGCGCACGCGGTCGTCGTGATAGGTCGAGCGCTTCACCAGCGCCAAGTAGTCCTCGGCGCGCACCATCGGCCGTGAGTAGCCAGGCAGGACGACGATCGGAAGCGTCCGGAAGACGGCGTCAACGGCGCGGCGCTCAAGGCCAAGCTCCCGGAGGTGCGTACGCGTTAGGAGAGCGCCCGGCGTCCGCAGCAGCTCGGGCGCTCGCGGCTGAACGCGCGTACGCTCCCCTTCGCTCACGGCCGGACCGTAGCGTACGAAGCGCGTCGGTCCAAGGGCATTCGACGAAACTCACAGTCGATCTGAGCCGCGGCGCGCCGGGAAAGAACGTCGCCGCCGACCGGACAGGTCCATGCGCGCCAGATGGCTTCGCAGCGGTCGCGCGATCTCATGATGCTCAGCCTTGTCGCGCTGTCGGGGAACACAGTCAGGCCTCTAGGTACAGGATGCGTACTGCGCTAGAACGTTAGGTCGCATGATCGCTGCCGTTCTTCTTGCTCCTCGCGGTTCGGGTGGTGGGCGGCCCGATCCTCCTTTCCTACTTGAACGCGCCTGGTTGGGCGCTCGCCGACTGGCTGATGGTCCATATCAGCATCAACCTGAAGCCGACGAGGAGGCGCGGTGGCTCGTCTTGAGTTACGGCTCGATGACGCACGCGCCGGTGTCGCGATCGTGACGCTGTCGCGAACCAGTGCGGGGATGACCGGGGAACTGTCACTTGTTGCGGCGAAGCGGCTGCTCGTAGGTGAGTCAGCGGGGTTTCTCTTCGCGGAGCGGTTGGCAGTTCGAAAAACGACGAGAGCGGAGCATGCAATCGCTAGTCAGATGAGGCCGCGACACAGGGCACTGCTGATCTGATGAGTGACGAGAGGTTGACGTTGGAAGAGCTGAAGGAAGCGATGCGGGGCAAGCGGGCGATCGTCGTTCACTTTGTCGAGATCCGCGACCGCGTCTTCGACCTGCTCAAGCGCCTGCGCGAGGAACGGCAGTGCGGTGAGCGAGTCTCTGGCGGTGCCGAAACGACGAACGCAGTCGAGCGGCTGGCGACGGACGCGGCGGCACTCGTCGGCTACCTGCAACTCATGCTCGATGAGAACGAGCGCCTCGTCGCGTATCTAATCGGGCTCGAAGAGGCAGGAACGATAAGCCGCACGGAACTGGAATTCCTGATGGGACTAGGCCGGACGCGCAGGCGTGCGCGAACGCCGAGCATGAGCACCACTAGGTCTGAGGACGAGAACGAGAACGAGCGATTCATCGATCTTGCGGAACGGTGGCTTGATGAGCAGTTCGAGTGGGCGATGCGCGAGAAGCGACTCGCACCTAACGACGGACCCTGGCGTCGTGGAGCCGGAACTGCAGAGGAGCGTCTTATGGACGCTCTTCATCACCTCCAGCACGCCCTTATCCTGTACGACGACTGCAGCGACGACCGGTGCGAATTGCGAGCCGCGGTTGAACATCTCAGCCTTCCGCGGGACGTGCAGTAGATCAACCGCGGATGAGGAATCGAAACGGCGATGGCTGCTGCTAGAGCGTCCAGGCGAATTGGCGAGCTTGCTGGGTGACCCAGACGCCGGTCGGGTTCGCGGTGCAGCCGACAAAATGTACGCGCCGGCTGTCGAGCTCGATGAAGAACAGCACAAAAGAGCCGCTGCAGCACGATCGTCGCGACGGTGAAGAAGTCGACCGCGAGCAGGCTCGCGGCTTGCCCTCGTAGGAAAGCACGCCAGGAGAGTCCCGGGCGCTGGCCGGCAGGCACGGAACATCATCGAGACGTTCGTCGACCGGTCGGAGCCGATCCGGTTCTTGATCCGCGACCGCGACAGCAAGTTCACGGCGGCCTTCGATGAGGTGTTCCGCTCCGACGCCATCCGGACGATCCGCACACCGGTACGGGCACCCCGCGCGAACGCCTTCATCGATCGGCGGATCGGCACCGTCCGCCGCGAGTGCCTCGACTGGCTCCTGATCGTCAACCGCCGCCACCTCGAACGCGTCCTCCGCGTCTACGTCCGCCACTACGGATGGAAGTCAAGTTGCTGGACGGTTGGCGGCTCCTTTGCGAGAGTTCGATTTGGTGCGGGTGATCGCGAGCTAAAGCGCAGGGGGTGGGGCTGTCTCCTGCCGCGCTGCTTGGCCGCTTGATGGCCGACGTGATGCGCGCCCCGGTGCGGCACCCGTGCCCTTGGTCGCGGGTTGCCAGTCTTGGGCGAGTCGGAGGTAGGCCAGCTCGGCTTGCGCGGCGAGCTGCTTGTCGAGGTCGTGCTGCTCTTTGGTCGCGAAGACGCCGATCCGTTTTCGTTTCTGGCGTTCGGCGCCGGTTATCAGTTCGAGCCGGCGCAGCTTCTCGCGGGTGAGTGAGGGGCGGGCGAACGCGTAGTCCTTGCCGCGGCTGAGCATGTGCCAGGCGATCACGGCCAGCTTGCGTGCGACCGCGACAGTGGCGATGTTGCCGCCGCGGCGGGCGGCGACCCGTTGGTGGAAGGCGCGTAGGGGTCCGGGTGCGCGGGCGGCGTGCCAGGCGGCCTCGACGAGCACGTGTCGCGTCTCGCCGGGGCCCTGCTTGCTGATCCGTCCGTGCCGGGCCGGCTCGCAGCCAGACTGGGTTACGCGTGGGTCGAGGCCGAGGTAGCTGACCAGCTGCCGCGCACTTGGGAAGCGACCGATCTCGCCGATCGCGGCCAGCAGCGCGGCGGCAGTGACGAAGTTGACGCCGGGCAGGGTGAGCAGCCGCCGCATCTCGGTCGAGGCGAGCACCTGCTCAGCGAGCGCCCGCTCGACCAGCGCGAGCTCGCGGTCGAGGAAGGCGATCTGGCGCAGGCAGGCCGCGACCGTCTCCTGCTCGTCGGCCGGCAGCTCCTGCGCGGCGAGCCAGCGGCGTCCGCGGACGCCGAACAGGTCGCTGACCGGCGGCTTGCCCTTCAGGTTGCGGATCAGCGTCGCGTGCACCTGGTTCTTCGCGCGTGTGCGCTGCCGGACCAGCTGCGCCCTGGCGGAGATCCGACGGCGCAGGATCCGCGTCTGCTCGTCCGGCAGCCAGACCGCGGGCAAGAAGCCGCCGGCGAGCAGCTTCGCCATCATGTCCCTCCGGACCAGTATCGCGGGCACTTCTAGCGCCTAACCGGCCGTGCGTGGCAGAATCGCGACCGTGTTCTTCTCCTGAGGGGTACCAAAACCCGATTAGCCATCTGACCAGCGGTTCTCTAGGATGCAGCGATGCTCTTCTCACTCCTCTATATGGTGTTGCGCGCCGTCTTTCGTTTGGCGCCCGCCGGCGATCAGCGCGACCGCGAGGTCGAGATCCTCGTCCTGCGCCACCAGCTGGCCGTGCTTCGCCGCCAGGTCGCCCGGACACCCCGCTTCACCTGGTGCGACAGAGCACTCGTCGCTTTGCTTGCTGGTCTTGTCCCGCGGGAACGCTGGCAGGCGTTCCTCGTCACCCCACTGACGATCCTCGGGTGGCACCGTGCGCTCGTGAAGAAGCGGTGGACCTACCCGCACCGGCGGCCGGGCCGCCCGGCTCTTCCAGACGAGACCGTCGAGCTGATCTGCCGCCTGGCTCGCGAGACCCCCGGTGGGGTTATCTCCGAATCGTCGGTGCGCTCGCAAAGCTCGGCGTCACCGTGTCGAAGACGAGCGTTGCCACTATCCTGTGCCGGTACCGTCTGCCACCGGCTCCACGACGTGGACCGAGTTCCTCGCCGCCCAAGCCAAGGGGATTCTCGCAACCGACTTCTTCCACGTCGACAGCGTGCTGCTCCGGCGCTACTACGTGCTGTTCGTGTTCGTGTTCGTGTT
>PLDP01000220.1 GCA_003136795.1 Actinomycetota bacterium | reverse complement strand
TGCTCCGCAGCCTCCCCGGGCCCGTGTTCTTCCCGCTGCGTGCGCTCGCGATCATCTACACCGACCTGTTCCGCGGCATCCCGACGATCCTCGTGATCGCGATGCTCGGCTTCGGCGCGCCGGCCCTCGGACTGAGCTACATCCCGAGGTCGGTCATCTTCTGGGGGATCGTCTCGCTCGTCCTGATCTACAGCGCCTACGTCTCGGAGGTCTACCGCGCGGGGATCGAGTCGATCCACCCGAGCCAGGAAGCGGCGGCGCGGTCGCTCGGGCTGTCACGCTGGCAGACACTGCGGCGCGTGATCCTGCCGCAGGCGGTCCGCCGCGTCATCCCCCCGCTCCTCAACGACTTCATCGGCCTGCAGAAGGACACCGCGCTCGTCGGCACCCTCGGTGCGATCGAGGCGTTCCAGCAGTCGCAGATCGACACCAACGCAACGTTCACCTTCACCGCCTACCTGAGCGCCGCGTTGCTCTTCGTCGCCATCACGATCCCGCTTGCGCGGTTCACCGACTGGCTGATCGCGCGCGACCGGCGCCGGCGCCAGGCCGGAGGCGCGACCCTATGAGCGACGCGCTCGTCGTCGAGCGGCTCTCGAAATCGTTTGGCCGCCACGAGGTGCTGCGCGGCATCGACCTGAGCGTTGCCGAGCACGAGGTGGTGGCGCTGATCGGCGCGTCGGGGTCGGGCAAGTCGACGCTGCTGCGCTGCATCAACCTGCTCGAGCCGATCGACGCGGGCCGCATCTTCCTCGGCGGCGAGGAGATCACGCGCCGGCAGGACGTGAACGCCGTGCGCCGCCGAATCGGAATCGTCTTCCAGGCGTTCAACCTCTTCCCGCACATGAGCGTGCTGCGCAACGTGACACTCGCTCCCCGCGACGTGCTGGGACTGTCGAAGCGCGAGGCCGACGAGCGGGCGATGGGCCTGCTCGAGCGCTTCGGCCTCGCCGAGAAGCGCGCGGAATACCCCGACCGGCTGTCGGGCGGCCAGCAGCAACGCGTTGCGATCGTGCGGGCGCTGGCGATGCAGCCGGAGCTGATGCTCTTCGACGAGGTGACGAGCGCCCTCGACCCGGAGCTCGTCGCCGAGGTGCTCGCCGTGATCGGCGAGCTCGCCGCGGGCGGGATGACGATGGTGATCGCGACGCACGAGATGTCCTTCGCCCGCGACATCGCCGACCAGGTGTGCTTCCTCGACGACGGGCGCATCCTCGAGCAGGGGCGGCCCGCGGAGATCTTCAGCTCGCCGCGCGAGCCGCGCACGCAGCAGTTCCTGCAGCGCATCATCGAGGCGAAGCGGCTGTGACGAACGCCGACACGCTGCCGTTCTCCTGGTACACCGACGAGGAGCAGCTCCGGCGCGAGCGCGCCCGCATCTTCGCGCATGCATGGCAGTACGCTGGCCGCGCCGAGGAAGTCGCGCAGCCGGGCTCGTTCCTCGCGATCGACACCGCCGGCATCCCCGTGCTCGTCACGCGAGACGACGCCGGCACGCTGCGCGCGTTTCTCAACGTCTGCCGTCACCGCGGCGCGGTGCTCACCGAGGGCTGCGGCGCGAAGAGCGCAATCCAATGCCACTACCACGCGTGGACGTACGGGCTCGACGGCGCGCTGCGCGCCGCGCCGCGCGCGGAGCGCGAGCCCGGGTTCGACAAGAGCGACTGGTCGCTGCTACCGGCGAGCGTGGACACGTGGGGCCCGTTCCTCTTCGTCAATCCCGACGCCGACGCGCGGCCGCTCGCAGAGCAGCTCAGCGAGCTGCCGGCGATCCTCGGCCGAGACATCGAGGTCGACGGGCTCGTCTTCCATTCGCGGTTCGCGTTCGGCGCGAATGCGAACTGGAAGGTCGTCGCCGAGAACTTCCTCGAGTGCTACCTGCTCGAGCCACATCCCACGTTCGGCGCGCAGTTCTGCAAGGGCAAGCTGACCGGCGAGCACGGCCAGTTCCATTTGCTCTACCCATCGACCGGCATCAACGTCTTCCCCGGCCCGCCGAACCTCTCGATCGGGCCGATCGTCCCGAACGGCCCGGGCCGCACCGAGCGCTACCTCGACTACTTCTTCGCAGCGGACGTCGACGAGCAATGGCGGCGCGAGTTCTTCGCGCTCGACGACCAGGTCGGCCTGGAAGACCGCGCGCTCGTCGAGTCGGTTCAGCGCGGCGTGTCGTCCGGCCTGCTCGACCACGGGCGGCGCTTGCTCAACGCGGAGCCGCTGCTCGCCGCGTTCCAGCGCTGGGTCTTCGACCAGCTGGGTTAGACACGCACGCGGAGGGTCTCGCCGTCGAGCTCGAGCTCGCCGCCGAGCGCTTCGATCACGATCCGGGCGACCAGCGCGCCGAGATCCTTCAGCTCCTCACCGGTGACGACCGGCGCTGCGGCCGCGCTGATCGGCGAGAGCTCGAGCCGACGCCCGTCGACGCGCCACGTCACGCGGTCGACCGGCCCGTGGCGAAGCGCCGCCACGGCGAGCGCGTGCAGCGACCTCTGGAGTGCGTCTGCGTCGGTCTCGACCTGCTCGCCCGTTCCCTCGACGGCGATCTGCTCGTCGCCGGCCTGCGCCAGCTCGAGCGTGCCGGCGGAGCGCGTCATCGGCTCCCAGCTGCCGTTCTCGATGCGCGCTGCGGTCCCGAGGTCGTCCAAGAGGACGGTCATCTGCTCGCTCGCCTCCTCGATCATCGCCACGAAGCGGCCGCTGCGCTCGTCCAGCTCGCCCGCGCGGGTCAGCGTCCGGGCGAATCCGAAGATCGTGGCCAGCGGCGTGCGGAGATCGTGGCAGGCGAGGGAGACGAGACGGGGGAAGCGGCTATCCGGCATCGGCGCGGTACGGTTGTACCCGATGGCGAACCCGAGGAGCAGCTCGACCGGCGATCTCCAGGCCTCCGTGCCCGAAATCCAGCTCGGGCTGACCCGCGCCGGCGTGACCGGGGTGCAGAAGGCGATCCGCATCCGGCACGAGGGCCACGAGAAGACATTCGCCGCGGAGATCTCGTGCACGGTCGACCTCGACCCGGGCCAGAAGGGCGTGCACATGTCGCGCTTCCCGGAACTGTTCGGCGAAGCGATCGACCAGGTCGTGATCGGCGAGGCCTTCCTCGTCGAGACGCTCGCCGAGCACATCGCGCGTCACATCGTCGAGCGCCAGCATGCGCACCGCGCCGAAGTGCGGATCGAGGCGCAGTATCCGCTCGAGCGCAAGACGCCCGTCACGGGACTGCCGACGCAGGAGATCGCGAAGCTGATCGGCATCGCCGCCGCGTCGCCCGAGCGCGTGCGGCGCGTCGTCGGCGTCGAGGCGTGGGGCATCAACGCCTGTCCGTGCGCGCAGGGCCTCGTGCGTGGCGCCGCGAGCGAGCGGCTGCTCGAGGCCGGGTTCGGCGAAGGCGACATCGACCGCATCCTCGAGCTCGTTCCGCTGGCGACCCACAACCAGCGCGGCAAGGGAACGCTGCTCGTCGGCACGGCGGCGGCAATCAACGCCGAGCATCTCGTCGGGATCGTCGAGCGTTCGATGAGCTCGCCGGTCTACGCGCTGATGAAGCGGCCTGACGAGCTGTTCGTCGTCGAGCACGCGCACCTCCAGCCGCGCTTCGTCGAGGACTCCGTCCGCTACGCCCTCAAGGAGACACTCGATCGCTATGAGGATCTCAGCGACGGCGACTTCGTCTTCTCGCAGCAGGTGAACCTGGAGACGATCCATCGCCACGACGTGGTCGCAGAGCGCACCGGCACGGTCGGTGAGCTGCGCGCAGAGCTCGACGGTGCGCCGGCAGCGGCTCACACCGAGCTGCGCGACTGGCTCAGCGCTTCTTCTTGACCGGAAGCAGCTTCTTGAAGTTCGCGCGGACGGTCAGCGCGAAATCCGTCTTCGGCGAGCAGGTGAGGCGCGTGCCGGCGCACACCCCGCCCCAGCTGACGAACTTCCAGCCTTTCGCCGGGGCCGCGCGCAGCATCAGGCGGTCGCCGGCCGAGAAGTGCTTCGAGCACTTCGGCGTGCACGCCACGGCGCCCTTGCCGCTCGTCGAGACCGTCACCGGGATCGTCATAGGGCCGAAGACCGCCGACACCGAGGTAGCCTGGCTCAGGGTGAGCACGCAGTCGGCGGGGCCGACGCAGCCGCCGGTCCAGTGGAGGAACCGAGATGTGTTGGCCGGGCTCGCGAAGAGCGTCACGACCGTGCCCTGATCCCACTGCGTCGTGCACGACGCCTCGCAGGCGACACCGGGCAGGTCGCTCGTCACGAGCCCGGGGCCGGAGAGGGTGAGCCCGAGCGCGACCTCAGGCGTGTTCAGGTGCTGCAGGAAGATCGCGTCCTGGATGTCGGGCCAGGTCCCACTGTGCGCGTAGTAGTCGTCGTGGTTGTAGTCGAGAAGCTGCTGTGAAAGAGGTACTCCCGGCGTCGCAAACGGGTACAAAACATCGAGCGAGCTATCACACGGGTGGTGATCGTTCGGAGGTGGACAATCGTTCGGCGACTGAGTGAAGGACGCTCCGAACGCGTGCAAGAGCTCGTGCGTCTCGATCGCGTCCTCCGCAACGTCCGGGCAGCCGCTCATCCAGACAATCGCGAACCCACCGCCTAAGTTGAACTGGCCACCCCCTTGGCCGCAGAGACCGACCTCCACCGATGGTCCGTCGTAGTAGACGACGTAGTCCTTGTACGTGTCCGCGAAGCCGTCGTTCTCAAGCGCGGCGACCACCGCGTCGAAGGACGATTCGCCCTGATAGGCGCTCGCCGGCTGCGGCAGGCGCACGTAGGAGATGTCGAGGCAGGTGCCGCCGGGGAACGTCGCCACGTCGTAGCGCGGCACCCGCGTCGGATCCTGACCGGTCCACCACGCGCTCATCGAGGCCACGTCGTCGGCGAGCTTGTTGGCGTCGGCGACGAACAGGTCGGGTGAGTCGCTGGGCGTCGCGACGATCGTGTGCACCTGCGCACCCGTGACGAGGTCGAGCCGGTCGGTCGCCAACTCGCCGGTGCCGCACCAGCCGGAGGCGAGCGCGGCCGGCGCGAGCCAGAGTGCAAGCGCGGCCGTGGCGACGAAGAGAGCCTTACGCACTGGCCGTCCGCCGCAGGTGGAAGCGGTGCTCGGTCCCGGCCCGAAGACGCCGGAGGTTGCCCCAGTGCAGGTACACGATCGCCCCTGCCGCCGCGATGCCGAAGAGGATCACCGACGTCGGATAGCCGTACAGGGCCGCCGCGACCGGCAGGGCGATCCCGGCGACCACCGATGCGACCGACGCGTAACGAAGCGTCAGGAAGACCACCAGCCACACGAGCCCCGCGGTCAGCGCCACCCAGATCGCGACCCCGAAGAAGGTGCCACCGCAGGTCGCCACCATCTTCCCGCCCTTCGCGAAGCGCAGGAAGATCGGCCGCCAGTGGCCGAGCATCGCCGCTGCGCCGGCGCAGATGCCCGACAGGTGGTGGGGCGAGACGAGCAGCATCCCGAGCAGCGCCGGCACGAACCCCTTCAGCGTGTCGAGCACGACGACGGGCGCGCCGAGGTAGCGCCCGTAGGTGCGCCACACGTTGGTCGCGCCGATGTTGCCCGAGCCGACCTTCCGGATGTCCTCATGCCGGATGAGGAGCACCAGCCAGTAGCCCCAGGGGCACGAGCCCAGGAGATAGCCCAGCACAACGAGTGCCGCGAACGCCATCAGCGGCTCAGATTAGCCGCAGAACCGGAGAATGTCCTACGGGCGAATGCCGTAACGCTGGACCCAGTCGTTCACCGCATCGAAGTCCAGGTTGTTGAAGAAGGCGTCGATGTACGAGCCGCGGTCGGTCGCGAAGTCGATGAAGTAGGCGTGCTCGTAGACGTCGAGCGCGACGAGCGGCGTCGCGTTCCACACCGGGAAGCTGTTCTGAGCGTCGCCGATGTAGTTGAAGAGGCGCCCCTCGTCCCAGTCGTAGGCCGTCCAGGCCCAGCCGCGCGCGCCCAGGCCGGTCGCCTTCAGGTCGGCCTTCCAGTCGGCGGCCGAACCGAAGTCGCGCTTGACGAGGTCGCCGAAGACGCCCGCCGGGTCGCCACCGTGGCCACCGAGGTGCTCGAAGTAGATCTCGTGGTTCTTGATGCCGCCGATCGCAAACGTCAGGTCGACCTTGAGCGCGCGCAACTCCGAGTACACCTGGTTGGCGCTCGAGAGATCGACGCCGCCGAGCTTCCCGAGGATCTCGTTCCGCTTGTTGACGTACCCCTGGTAGAGCTTGTAGTGGGCCTCGACGGTCTCCCGCGAGATGCCGTCGAGCTCCAGAAGCGCCGGCTTCAGCTCGCGCGGGGTGATTTCCTCGTAGTTGTAGGCAAGCGCCATGTCTCTCCTCGTAGTAACTCGGGTGCGGCGCGGAGCATATCCTCCGGAGGAGAAGCAAACCGAAGGAGAGGCATGCCCTACGAGCTCCCGAGTCTCCCGTACGCCCACGATGCGCTCGAACCGACGATCGACGCGCAGACGATGCAGATCCACCACGGCAAGCACCATCAGGCCTACGTCGACAACCTCAACAAGGCGCTCGAAGGCACCGAATGGGACGGTCGCCCGATCGAGCAAGTGCTCGGCACCCTGGACGAGCTCCCGGAGGACAAGCAGGCCGCGGTCCGCAACAACGGCGGCGGCCACGCCAACCACTCGCTCTTCTGGCAGATCATGAAGCCAGGCGGCGGCGGTGACCCGTCGGGCGCGCTCGCGGATGGGATCGCGGACACGTTCGGCGACGTCGCTCAGTTGAAAGCCGCGCTGAACGACGGCGGCGTCAAGCGCTTCGGCTCCGGCTGGACGTGGCTCGTCTGGGACGGCACCGGTCTCGCTGTCTACTCGACGGCGAACCAGGACAGCCCGTGGCTCCAGAACGACGTGCCGCTGCTCGGCATCGACGTCTGGGAGCACGCCTACTACCTGCACTACCAGAACCGCAGGCCCGACTATCTCGGCGCCTGGTGGGACGTCGTCAACTGGGACGAGGTCGCACGACGCTACGACGAGGCGCACGGGGGCTAANNCTAAAGCCCCCGCGCGCCTCGCGCGCGCCTCCCTACGTCTGGTGCCAGGTGACGGTGGGGCTGATCGCGCCGAGGAAGCCGGCGCCCGCCTGGTTGACGGACATCGTCACGCGCAGATGGTTCGTGCCGATCGGCAGCGCGTAGATCACGCGGGCCGACGACTTCGAGTTCAAGAGCACCTTCTTGAGCGTCACCCACTGGCCGGTGAGTGCGTTCAGCCGCTGGAACTGCACGGCGCGGCCCGCGAACGAGCGGCCGCCGGCGGCGTGGATGACCCAGCCGTCATAGCGCCCGAGCGTCAGCTTCGGCACCACCTGGACCGTGGTCGGCGTCGCGAAGGCGCCCTTCCACGCAGCCTCGTAGCTCGTGAGCACCTGCGGCTCGATGATGAAGCTGAACGTGCCGCCCGGCGCTGTCAGCACCGTCGCCCGCTCGATCAGGTTCGGCTGCGGGTACGGCTGGTAGTAGATCGTCACCGACTCGCCGGCCGCATGGGTCGAGATCACGCCGCTGAGCGTCGCCTGGGTGCCGTAGGTGACGATCGGCGCGGAGACCGCGAACGTCAACGTCGGCGGCAGGCCCTTCACGACGATCTTGCCGGTGTGCTTCGGGTAGAGCTCGTCCTTGTACGAGTACGTCCCCGAGGCCTTGAACGTGAACGAGAACGTCTGCTTCGGCTTCAGGATCGTCGAGACGAACGCGCCCTTCGAATCCAGCACCTGGTGGTCAGCGTTGTCCTTGTTGACCCAGGTGACGGTGTCACCCTGGGTGATGGTGACCGAGTTCGAGTTGAACCCGTAGCCATAGATGCTGACGGTCTTGACCGCTGCGCCCGCTGGGCCCGCTACTGCAAGGGCCGCGACCGCTGCGAGCGCGAGAAACAGCTTGCGCATCGGAAAACCTGCCTTTCGCTTCATTTGGGTGGACGTGCCTCTTGTGTTGTCCCCTAGGGCAGCGAAACCGAAGCGCAGACGGCACTCTGTTTTACTCAGAGCGATCATGTCCTTACAGAGACCACATAGCCGGGCGCTCGTCGCGGGCGGTACCGGGCGCGTCGGGCACGCGATCGCGGAGCGCCTGCGCGCCGACGGGTGGACCGTGATCGCCGCCGGCCGCGCGGACGGCGACCTGCGGACGCGCGACGGCGCGCAGACGCTTGTCGCACACGCCCTGGACGAGCTCGGCGGGCTCGATCTCGTCGTCCACGCAGCCGGAGCGGGCTTCACGCCGAAACCGGTCGAGGACGTGACGGAGGCCGACTGGGACGCGGCCGTCGACGTCACCGCCAAGGGGACGTTCTTCCTCGCACAGGCTGCCGCACCCGCGCTACGCGACGCCCACGGTGTCCTTCTGATCATCGAGGACGTCGCGTCGTACCAGGCCTGGACGTCGTTCGGCCCGCACAGCGCGGCCAAGGCGGCCCAGGCGATGCTCACGCGCGTGTTCGCGCGCGCGCTCGCGCCCGAGGTGCGGGTCTGCGGGATCGCGCCGGGGCCGGTCGCGATCGAGCCCGGGCAGGAGGAGCGGCGCGCCGCCGAGACACTGCTCGGGCGGATCGGCTCGCCGGCGGATATCGCCGAAGCGGTTGTCTACCTGGCGGGAGCCGGCTACGTGACCGGAACGACCCTCGTCGTCGACGGAGGGCGCCTCGAAAAATCCGGGCGACGGCCCGATCCGTAGAACATCTTTGTGGCGGTTGCAATTTCACTCCGTACGATTCGCGTCGTGACATCGGACGGCGAGCTCATCCAGCGCGCAGCGGGCGGCGACAGGTCGGCGTTCGACGACCTGTACCGGCGGTATGCCCGGCCGGTATTCGGCCTGGCGCTGCGACGACTCGGCGACCGCGGCCGCGCCGAGGATGCGGTGCAGGAGACCTTCGCGTCGATCTGGCGCTCGGCCGGGTCGTACCGCCCCGATCGCGGGCCTGGTGCTCCGTGGCTGTACGCGGTCGCGCGCAACGCGATTGTCGACCGCGCACGCAGCCGCACCGACGTGCCCGCCGACATTCCGGAAGCCCCTGCGCGCGAGCCCGAGCCGTCGGACACGGCCGAGCAGGGCTGGGTCGCCTGGCGCGTGCATCGCGCGCTCGAGGAGCTGCCGGAGCGCGAACGCGAAGTGATCGCGCTCGCGTACTGGAGCGACCTCTCGCAGAGCGAGGTCGCAGAGTTCCTCGGCATTCCCCTCGGCACCGTGAAGACGCGAACGCGGTCCGCGCTCGCCCACCTCGCCGACCTGCTCGGAGAGGAGCTGGCATGAACGAGTTCAACGACATCGTCGACACCACAGGCCTTTCGCCCGGCGACGCCGAGCGGCTGCGCCGCGTGCACGAGCTCCTCGTGGAGGCCGGGCCTCCGCCCGACCTGCCCCCGGCGCTCGAGCATCCCGCTGACCCGGCCGAGGCCGAGGTGATCCAATTCCCGCTGATGCCGCCGCGGCGCTGGGCGGCGGCCGGGCTCGCCGCCGCCGCGCTCGCGCTCGTTGCCCTCGGCGGCGGCTACCTGCTCGGGCACGCCCATGCGAAGCCCGCCGCGTTCGTCACGCGGCGCGTCGTCCCGATGCATGGAACGCGCTCGCTTGCCGTGCTCCGAATCGGCAAGCACGACAAGGCGGGCAACTGGCCGATGGAGCTGGCCGTCAGCGGCCTGCCGACACAGACGAACCCACAGGCGTACTACGAGCTGTGGCTGACGCGCAACGGCAAGCCCGTCGCGCCGTGCGGGTCGTTCCGCGTCAACTCGAAGAACACGACCGTCCGGCTCTCGGTGCCCTACAGCTTCTCGCGCTTCGACGGCTGGGTCGTGACGGCGCAGCCGGCGAACGACCGCTCGATCGGCCCGGTCGTCCTGAAGACGTAAGGCGCAGGGAAGCTCAGACGTCCAAGCGTGAGTCTTCGAGGTCGATGTCGCGCTGCACGCGCTGCATCACCTCTTCGGTGATCACGCCGTCGTTGCGCAGCGCGAGCACCGCGCTCCGCTCGGCTTCGAGCAGCTCGCGGCGGAGGCGCTGGAATGCCTGCGAGCGCTCCTCCGCCCCGTCCTCGTCGACGCCCTCATAGCGGGCTCGGAAGCGCGTCGTGCGGAAGTTGTAGGAGCCGCGCATCCGTTCGACGGTGTCGTCGCGCACCCAGTCCTCGGCCGCCAGCTCCTCGAGCCGTGCCAGCGCCGCCTCCGCAGCCTTGATCCGCGCCTTCGCATCCTCGCGGTCGGCGCCGTCGTCATCCTCGACATGGAGAACCCTGATCAGGACGGGCAGCGTCAGGACCTGACCGACGAGCGTCACGAGGATGACGACGAAGGTGACGAACACGATCGTGTCGCGATGCGGGACGTTGATCGGCAGCGCGAGCGCAGCGGCGAGCGAGACGGCGCCGCGCACGCCGGCCCAGGCCAGGATGACCGGCCATTGCCAGGGCGGGTACGGGTCGCGCTCGCGGATGCTGCGAAACAGCCAGCGCGGCAGATAGCTGAAGACCGGCACCCAGACAAGCCTGGTCGCGATCACGGCGAGGCTGACGAGCACGGCCTCCGCGATCAGCGACGACGTGATCGAGATCCGGCTCGCGATCACGTGCAGCTGGAAGCCGACGAGCGCGAAGAGCAGGGCGTTGACGAGAAAGACGAGGATCTCCCAGAACGCGTTGCCCGAGAGGCGCGTCTGCACGTTCGTGAGCTGGGGCGTGTACCAGCCCATGTAGACGCCGATCGTGACCGCCGCGAGCACGCCCGAGACGCCGATCGCGGCGGCGGGAAGGTAGGCGAGGTAGCCCGAGAGGAGCGCGATCGCCACCTCGGTCGGCGTGTCGTCGACGCGCCTGCGCACCTGGCGGACGACATAGCCGACCGCGAGGCCGACGGCGATTCCACCGACGACGTTCACGACGAGATGCCACGACGCGTCCCAGAGGGAGAACGTGCCCGCGACGGCGGCTGCGACGGCCGTCTTGTAGAGGACGAGCGCCATGCCGTCGTTGACCAGGCCGCGGTGCGTGAGCATCACGCCTTTGGGCGATCCGGTGGTGCCGGAGGTGTACTGGATATTGGCCACGTCGCCGGGGGCCGCGAGATCGGCCGCGAAATCCACGCCGCGGTCGAGCATTTCATCCCACGAGGCGTCGCCCAGCCAGACGGTGTGCTCGAGCGGCAGGCTGTCGCCATTGCGGGATTCGGCCAGGATCTCGCGGTAGTTCGCGCGAGGATCCTTCTCCCGCAGGAACAACGCGCGAATGCTGGATTTTCTGAGGACGTAGCGCAACTCGTGCGAGCGGTACGCCGGATTCACGTTGACCAGGACGACGCCCGCGCGCGCGGCGCCATGCTGCAGCAGAATCCACTCCAGGCAGTTGGCGGCCCAGATGCCGGCGCGGTCG
>PLDP01000056.1 GCA_003136795.1 Actinomycetota bacterium | reverse complement strand
CAGGCAGCACCGTTCGACGCGATCGTGCTCGATGTGATGTTGCCGGGCATCGACGGGTTTGCCGTGTGCCGCAAGTTACGGGCGAGCGAGGTGTGGTCGCCCGTCCTGATGCTCACCGCGCGCGATGCAGTCGAGGACCGGATCGAAGGTCTTGACGCCGGCGCGGACGACTACCTCGCCAAGCCCTTCGCGTTCGACGAGTTGCTCGCCCGGCTGCGAGCGCTCGCACGCCGCGCGCCGAGTGAGCGGCCGACAATGCTCACGGTTGGTGACCTCCGGCTCGACCCTGCGGCCCGCCGTGTGTGGTCGGGAACCGTGCAGGTCGAGCTTTCGGCGAAGGAGTTCGCGCTGCTCGAGGTCTTTATGCGAAACCCAGGGGCCGTGCTCTCGCGTGACCAATTGCTCGACGGTGCGTGGGACATGTCGTTCGAGCGTCGATCGAACGTCATCGACGTCTACGTCCGTTACCTCCGCAACAAGATCGGTCGCGACGCGATCGAGACGGTGAGAGGGATGGGCTACAGGTTGAGCGCAGCGGAATGAGCGCGATACCAATCCGGGTGCGGCTCACCGTCGCATTCGCGGCGGCGATGGTGTGCGTGATCGGAGCGATGGCCGTCCTCGTCTATCTGCGCGTCGGCGGTGCCTTGATGACCTCGGTCGACCAGACCCTTCGGGCACAGGCGCGTGAGGCCGTCACACACGCCCACGACGAGCATGGGCTCGTCGACCCCGACGCTGCGAGCGGAGTGACACTCGCACAGGTGTTGAGCGCAAACGGCCAGCCGGTCAAGTCCTCCCAACCGGGACTGTCGCCGCTCCTCGACCGCTACGACGCCGCGCGAAGCGCGCACGGAGTCAGCCTCCTACGCACGGTCTACCTGCAACGGCCACAGGGGGAATGGCGTGTGTTGGCCGAGCCCTTGCCCTCTGGTGGCGCGATCGTAGTCGCGCGCTCGTTGGCCGCTCGAGAGGAGGCACTGCACCGGATCTACCGCGAGCTCATCATCGCCGGGCCACTCGTGGTTCTGCTCGCATCGCTTGCGGGATATGCGCTCGCGGCCGCCGCGCTACGTCCGGTCGAGATGATGCGCCGACGAGCTGCGAGTATGACGCCGGCCTCGCCTGGGCTTTTGCCCGTTTCCCCCGCCCGCGACGAAATCTCGCGTCTTGCGGTCACGTTGAACGACATGATCTCGCGGCTCCATGCNNGAGCTCGAACTGGCACTGCGGCGGCCACGGTCGGCGGAGGAACTGACGCTCGCGATCCGGTCGGCGCTCGACGAAACCGTTCGCCTCTCGCGGTTGGCCGACGACCTGCTCCTCCTCGCACGGGCGGAGGAGGGCTCACTGCCGCTGCGCAGGGAACGAGTGGAACTGATCGAGCTCTTCGAAGGAGTCGCGGTCCGTTTCGCCAACCGCGCCCGGGAGGGCGGGCGACATGTTCGGGCCGTGCCGACCGCCGCCTTCGTCGAAGGCGATCCCGTTCGCCTCGAGCAGGCGCTCAACAACCTGGTCGACAACGCACTGACCTACGGCACCGGTGAAGTCGAGATCTTCGCGGAGGCGAAGAACGGCACGGTCGAGCTGCACGTCGCGGACCACGGAGCCGGGTTCGACGAATCCTTCCTGAGTCGCGCGTTCGACCGGTTCAGTCGTGCCGACGAAGCACGCGGCCGAGCAGGCGCGGGGCTCGGGCTCTCGATCGTGCAATTGATCGCGGACGTCCATGGAGGAAGCGTGGGCGCCGCGAACCGGCCGAACGGCGGCGCCGACGTCTGGCTCACGCTGGTTCGATCCACTTCTTAACCCGCTCCTACGCGGATTCATCGACGTCTCATATCGCGGTGCGAACCTGCTCGTGATGCGCGGTGCACCTGATAACGCCCGGCGCTCCGCCCAAGCGCGCGACGCGGCGGTCCTCCGGCTCCGCCGTGTCACCCGGCTCTCGATCGCGCTCATGGTCGCCGTGGGTGGCATCTTCACCGCGCTCGCGGCGGGCTCGACGCACGCGAAGAAGGGCACCGTCGCTCGTGTCTCTGCCTACCGGGTCGCGCCTGCAGCTGTGCTCGTTGAGGCTCCCGCACCGCCACTCGTAGGTTCTCAAAGCACGCCGGCCGCACCCTCAGAGGCACCGGCGTCCGCGCCTGCCCCCGCGCCAGCGCCGACGTATCAACAGCCGGTGGTCGTCTCCGGGGGCTCGTGAACGACCCGCCGGCTGCGGCGTCGTTTCCCGCGCTCGGAACGACCGCGACCGTTGCGCTCCTGAGCCCAGCTGCCCTACCCGCCGCACAGGAGCAGCTTGCGGTGTGGCTCGAAGCGGTCGACCTCGCCTGCAGCCGGTTTCGCGCGGATTCCGAGCTCGTCCGGGCGAACGCCTGCGCCGGATCCTCGGTTCAGGTCAGTCCCCTGCTCGCGCGGTTCCTGCGGTTCGCGCTCGACGCGGCCCGCATGTCGGAGGGACGCGTCGACCCGACGCTCGGCGTCCAGTTGCGAGAGGCAGGCTACGACCGCACGTTCGCTCTCGTACGCGAGCGCGACAGCTGGCGCATCGCCCCGAAGAGCGAGCGCGGGCTCACGTGGGAGAACGTCGAGCTCGACGACGTTCGGCACATGCTCTGCGTGCCGCCCGGCGTCGAGCTCGATCTTGGGGCGACCGCCAAGGCGCTCGCGGCGGACGAGGCCGCGAGCGCGATCGCGGCGTCATGCGGCACCGGAGTCCTCGTCTCGCTCGGCGGCGACCTCGCCGTTGCCGGTGACGGACCGCCGGGTGGCTGGCCCGTGCTGATCGCGGACGACCATGCGACATCTGTCTCCTCGGCCGGACCAACGGTCGCTATCACGACAGGTGGGCTCGCGACGTCCAGCACCGCCGTTCGCCGTTGGCAAACCGACTCGGGTGAGGCGCACCACATCCTCGATCCGCACACCTGCCGTCCGGCGGTCACACCGTGGCGAACGGTCAGCGTCGCGGCGGCGACCTGTGGGGCCGCGAACGTTGCGGCGACGACGGCGATCATCTTGGGCGAGGCGGCCCTCGACTGGCTCGCGCAACAGCGGCTACCGGCGCGTTGCGTGCGCCAGAGCGGTTCGGTCGTCACGGTTGGCGGCTGGCCTGCTGAGGTTCGGGCGGCATGACGGTCGTCGCAGCCGCTGGAAACGCAAAGGTCTTCTGGTACCTGACCCGCGGGATGGGTGTCGGCGCGCTCGTTCTGCTCACTACGTCAGTTGCGCTGGGCGTGCTCACGAGCGTTCGCTGGCGCTCCCACCGTTGGCCGAGGTTCGTCACCGCGGGGCTCCACCGCAACCTCACCTTGCTCGCGATCGTTTTCGTCGCGGTGCACGTGCTGACGACGGTGGCCGACGGCTACACCCCGATCGGTCTGAAGGACGCCGTCATCCCGTTCGTTTCGCCGTACCGCCCGATCTGGCTGGGCCTCGGCGCGATCGCGTTCGACCTGCTCGTCGCGCTCGTCGCGACGAGCCTGCTCCGAGACCGGATCGGCTACCGGGCGTGGCGCTACGTGCACTGGCTTGCCTACGCGTCCTGGCCGGTGGCCCTCGTTCACGCGCTCGGCACCGGAACGGATGCACGGCTCGGTTGGATGCGCTCAATCGGGGGCGCATGCGTCGCAGTCGTGGCTCTCGCCGTTCTTGCCCGAGCCGTTCTCACCGTGGAAGCCTCGCGTGCCGTGCGTGCGGGAGCGGCACTCGCAGCGCTGATCATGCCTCTTGCGATCTTCGTCTGGTATGAGTCCGGCCCGGCGAAGCACGGCTGGGCACGCCGTGCCGGCACGCCCGTGTCGCTGCTGGCGAGCGCCCGGACCGCCGGGGCCGGGCGGGTCGCGTCCGGCGCCGCCCCTTCGGTGCCGATCGGCCTTCCGCACTCCACGTTTTCCTCTTCGCTGACCGGAACGCTCCTGCAGGGGAGCAGGTCGGACGGCCTTGTCGACATCGTGATCCGAGGACTGCTGCATGGCGGCGCAGGCGGTTCGGTCCGCCTCGACCTCCGCGGTCAGCCGAACGACGGCGGCGGCGTGTCGATGACGGCGAGCGGCGTCTCGTACGTGCCGGCCGGCACGCGAACCGTTTACGTCGGCAGCGTCACCGGGCTGGCCGGTCAGCGTGTGTTCGCGAACGTCGTCGCGCCTGGGGGCGAGCGCCTTCAGCTGTCGTTCGATCTGACAATCGACACACAGCGCAGGATGGTCACCGGGACGATGACGGGGACGCCCAGCGGTGGTGGTGAATGAGCGCGGCCGAGCAACGTAGCGCGGCCGAAGCGCCCGTGGGCGTCGCACGGCTGCTCGCGGGCGTGCGGGCCGACGGCCGCCCCGTCTCGGCGCACGAGCATCTCCGCCTCTACGGGCTGCTTCAGCCTCCGGGCCCTGAGCTGATTTCCCAGCTCCAGTCGAGCGGCCTACGCGGGCGCGGCGGCGGCGCCTTTCCGGCCGGCGACAAGCTCGCCGCTGTGGCCGCACAGCACCGACGGCCGGTCATCGTCGTCAACGCGACGGAAGGCGAGCCGGCGAGCAGCAAGGACCGGGCGCTCCTCCGGCTCGTCCCGCATCTCGTGCTCGACGGCGCGGCCGCCGTCGCAAGCGCGCTCGGCGCGCGGAAGGTGATCGTCGCGGTGGCCGAGGGTCGGGCAGCCGGCGAGCGAAGCGTCCTCACCGCAGCGCTGAAGGAGCGACGCGAAAGGCTCGACTGGCAGATCGCCTCGATAACCGACGGGTTTGTCGCCGGTGAGGAAACGGCCCTCATCAACACCCTTAACGGGAAAGCCGGCAAGCCGAGCGTAAAGCCGCCGTACCCGTTCGAGCGCGGGGTCGGCGGCGCACCAACGCTTGTCCAGAACGCGGAGACGCTTGCACATGTCGCCCTGATCGCGCGGTTCGGTTCACGCTGGTTTCGCTCCCTCGGAACCGAGGCCGAACCGGGCACAGCGCTCGTGACCGTCTCGGGTGTGGTTGCTCGACCTGGCGTGTACGAGATCGAACTCGGGATGCGCGTCTCGGAGTTGCTGCTTCAGGCCGGAGGGGCCACAGAACCGCTCAGCGCATCGCTCGTCGGCGGTTACTTCGGCGGGTGGACGCGCGACCCGAATCACAGGCTGACCGCAGCCGCTGGGCTTGGCGCAGGTGTGGTCGTCGCGTTTCCCGCGAATGCCTGCGGTGTGCGCGAGAGCGCGCGAGTCACCCGTTTCCTCGCCGACGAAAGCGCCGGCCAGTGTGGCCCGTGCGTGCACGGCCTCGCCGCTCTGGCGTCCGGGCTCGAGCAGGTCGCGCACGCGCAGGGCCGTGACCAGCGCGACCGCCTTGAGCGGTGGGCGAGTCAGGTGACCGCGCGAGGCGCCTGTCGCCATCCGGATGGCGTCTCACGGTTTGTCCTGAGCACCCTGGAGGCATTCGAAGACGAGTTCACGCTGCACCTGCGAAAGGGCCGCTGCAGCGGCCGCGATCGCATTGTTCTGCCGACCGGGAGAGCCGGGCGATGAAACAGCTGCAAGTCGACCCGATCGAGTGCGACGGCCACGGCCTCTGCGCCGAACTGTTCCCGGAGTGGATTGAACTTGACGACTGGGGCTACCCAATCATCAATACGCTCCCCATCCCGACAAGTCTCGAGGGACATGCGCGCCGCGCGATCAAAGAGTGCCCGAAACTCGCACTGCGACTAACGAGCCTACGGCGCCCGGCCTAGCGAGCAGTGGCGAGCTGGATCTGCTGCGGACCGCGAGTCGAGGCGGGTGGCCGCGCCGGATTCGCCGTGACGTCGCTGTCGACGACGCAGACTGTCGGAAGCGTCTCGATGTCCTCATAGACCGCGTTTCCGGCGTGGCCTGATCCGTAGTCACCGGCGTCGTAGCGCGTCCAGATCGCATCGAAGACGTCGACCCTGATCTTGGCGGTGTAGCCCTTGCTCTCGACAATCGCGTCGAGCAGGACGATGAGGTCGGCCGCCACCTTGCGCTCGAACAGCTCGCCGTCGCCGTTGCGCTGGAAGC
>PLDP01000173.1:10086-10972 GCA_003136795.1 Actinomycetota bacterium | reverse complement strand
CCTCGCGGATGTACGCGACCATCGCGCGGTCGACCTTCGCCTCGCCGCCGTTCGGGAAGACCCGTAGGTCACGGGCGATCTGCGCGAGTGAGTTCGCCTCGTCGTCGACGTTCCCGAAGGCGGTCCGGTACGAGTCGTAGAGGTTGACGGCCGCGAAGGCGAGCACGAGCGCGAAGAGCGTCATCACCATCGCGCCGACCGCCGCCGAGATCTCGACGTTCACGCGCCAGTGCGGCACGAAGCGCCGCACCACCAAGAGCCCGGCCAGGGCGACCGCGAGCACGAACCCGACCACGACAAAGAAAAGGGCCCAGTCGGGCATGCTGTTCAGCAGGGACCGGGTCACGCCCGACCGATCCAAGCAGGGGCGCCGGACAGACGGCTAGCGGCGGGTCTTGAGCGCCCGCTCCATCTGGCGCTTCGCATCGCGCTCGACGACGTCACGCCGCTTGTCGCGCTGCTCCTTGCCGCGCGCGACCGCCAGCTCGATCTTCACGCGCGAATCCTTGAAGTACAGCCGCGTCGGGACGATCGTCAGGCCCTTCTCGCGGATCTGGCCGAAGAGCCGATCGATCTCGCGGCGGTGCAACAGCAACTTGCGCGCGCGCATCGGCTCGTGGTTCGCGCGGTTCCCCTGGTCGTAGGTGGAGATCTCGAGCCCGTTCAGCCACGCCTCGCCGTCGCGGATGTCCGCGTAGGCCTGCGCGAGCGTCGCGCGCCCGTCGCGCAGCGACTTCACCTCGGTCCCGGTGAGGACGATCCCGGCTTCGAACCGCTCCAGCAGCTCGTAGTCGAAGCGCGCCCGCCGGTTCTCCGCAATCAGCTTCTCTCCCATCGCAGCCCGAGAGTAGCGTTGAGGGTCGGAGCTCGAAACTCGTGAACCTGG
>PLDP01000173.1:0-10039 GCA_003136795.1 Actinomycetota bacterium | reverse complement strand
TCAGCACGACACCTTCTCCCGGCTCCATGACCCGAGACTACCTACGCTCGCCGAGCGGCTCGACCGTGTGCCTGTGGCTCGCCCCCGAGCGCGAGCTCGACCTTGCCCTCGTTGCGCCGGATCGACTCGACGCGTACCTCGATCGCATCGCCGAGGCGGTAGGTGCGCCCGGTGGTGCGACCCGCGAGCGCGGTGCCGAGCTGGTTCAGCTCGAAGAACTCGCCGTGCAGGCGCCGCGCGGGCAGGAACCCTTCGAACACCTCGGCGAAGCGGATGAAGAGGCCCGAGCCGATCATGCCGGTGATCTCGCCCGCGAAGCGCTCGTCCCAGCCGAGCTCGTAGAGGCGGCGCTCGAGCAGCCACGCGAGACAGATGTCGTCGGCGAGGTACTCGATCTGCCCGGCTTCGCGCTCGCGGGCCGAGGTGTGCTCGGCGAGCTGCTGGAGGTCGCCGGGCAGCGGATCGTCGGACAACCCGAGCTCGCGCAGAAGCGCACGGTGCACGATCAGGTCGGGATAGCGGCGAATTGGCGAGGTGAAGTGGCAGTACGCCGTGCTTGCGAGGCCGGAGTGACCGAGGTTGTGCGGGTCGTAGCGCGCCTGCTTGAGNNACGAGCTTCGAAATCTCACCGGCGAGCGCCGCCGCCTGCTGCGGCGTCATGCGCTTCGGCGCGGGCGGCGTCGGCACGCCGAGATCGGTCAGCTTCGCGAGCAGGTGCTCGACCGCCTGCGGGTCGGGCCGCTCGTGCACGCGGTAGAGCGCCTCGCGCCGGCGGCTCGCGAGGAACGCGCCGACGTGCTCGTTCGCGAGGATCATCAGCTCCTCGACGAGCATGTGCGAATGCGGCTCGCCCTCGAGCCATGCATCGGCGACGCCGCCATTGCCGTCGAAGCGAAACACCTCCTCGGGCGTCTGCACCTGCAGCGCGCCGCGCGCGAAACGGCGGTCGCGCAACATCGTCGCGAGCTCGTCGTTCATCGCCAGCTGCTCGAGCACCGCCGGCGGCGCCTCGCGCCGTTCTGCCTGGCCGTAGGTGAGCCGCACGTCGGAGCGGATCACCGAGCGGTAGAACTGCGGCTCTCCCTTCGGCGGCAGCTCGACCGTGACGCAGAGGCGGTCGAGGTTCGGGCGCAGCGAGCAGAGGTCGTCGGCGAGCTCGTGCGGCAGCATCGGCGCGACCGTCCCGGGGACGTACGTGGAGAACGCGCGCTGCGAGGCGCCGTGGTCGAGCGGCGTGCCGGCGCCCACGAAGAACGAGACGTCGGCGATGTGCACCCACGCGCGGATGCCGTCGTCCTCTCGACGAAACGACAGCGCGTCGTCGAAGTCCTTTGCCGTGTCGGGATCGACCGTGTAGGTCGGCAGATCGCGCAGGTCGATCCGTCCGCTCTCGTCCAGCTCCGGAGGGCTGTGCGGCTCGAACGGCATGCGCGCGCCCTTCTCGACGAGGAGCGCCTCGAGCACGTTCTCGATGTGGTCGGCCGGGCCGAGCACCTCCTCGACGTGCGCGCGACCGCGCCCCGTGCGTACCACCGCGAGATCGCCTCGAGAGACGTCACCGATCCCTTTCGACTCCAAGACGACCGGGACGCCGGGCGTGAAATACGGCTCGCCGACGATCAGCTTGCCCTTGCGATCCACCTCGACGACGATGCGCTGCTCGGCCATCCAAGGAGCCTACGGCGAATCAGGGCTGACCCCGATGAACTGCCGCCGGCAGGGGCGATGCTGGGCCTGGACCCAGCGGAGGAGGATGTCATGAACATCGCCGTCATCTCCGAGCTCGAGCGGCACCACATCCGGTACGAGCTGCTCCCCCACCCGCCGACGAAGACCGCCGCGGCCGAGGCGCACGTGCTTCACCTGCCGCTCGGCGAGGTCGCAAAGACGCTCATCCTCGGCACGCAGAACGGCTACGTCCGCGCGCTCGTGCCCGCGTCGAAGCGGATCGACCCGACCAAGGTCGCCGTCGAGCTCGTGCTCGACGACGTCTGGCTCGTGCCCGAGTCGGAGCTCGTCGGCGCCTACCCGGAATTCGAGCTGGGCGCGATCCCGCCGGTCTCCGGCCCCGGCCACGACCGGGTGATCGTCGACCAGACCTTCCGCGACCACCCGTGGATCGTCTTCGAGGCGGGCCGGCACGACGAGTCGGTTCGCGTGCGGACCAGCGACCTGCTCGCCGCGACCTACGCGATCGTCGCGGACATCTGCCTCGACTGAGCGAGCGCTAGACCTTGAGGAAGCGGCGCATGGTGAGGCCGGAGCCGAACGCCCCGACACCGAGCCCGAACAGGAGCACCACGAGGGAGATCAGCGGGAAGCCCCACGAGTGGACGTCGGGATCGTTCGTCAGCCGCGGCACGATCGCGGGCAGGACCGCGGCCTTGCCGATCACCAGGAAGAAGATCGCGAGCAGCGCGCCCGCGAGGCCGCAGAAGACCCCTTCGAGCATGAACGGCCCGCGCACGAACCAGTTCGTTGCGCCGACGAGCTTCATCACCTCGATCTCCCTTCGTCGCGAGAAGATCGACAATCGGATCGTGTTGGAGATCAGCAGCACCGAGGCGATCAGCAGCACGCCGGCGGCCAGGATGAAGAAGACGTCGATGTAGTGCGCGACGCGCAGGATCGCGTGCGACTTCTGCTTCGCGTCCTCGACCTTCGCGACACCCGGTGGCAGCTTCGGCTTCACGATCGCGGCATAGAGCTTGTCGATGTCCTCGCCGCGCTTCGGCTTCACCTGGAGCGAGTCCGGCAGCGGGTTGTAGGCGAGCCCTTCGACGAGCGCCGGGAACCGGCGCTTCATGTCGGCGAGCCCGGCCTCCTTCGACACGTACTTGACGCCGTTCTGCAGCACGTACTGGTTCTGCTGCAATTGCCTGGCGAGCGTGTTCTTCTCCTGGATCGTCGCGTGCGGCGCGAAGTAGATCTTCACGAGCAGCTCGCTCTTCACGTGGGTCGACCACGAGTCCATCCAGGTGCCGAAGCCGATGAAGAGGCCGAGCAGGAACATGCTGATCAGAACCGTCATCGTCGCGGCGACGGTCGTCGAGAGGTTCGCGCCCAGCGAGCGCCACGCCTCCGACACGAGCAGCTTCAGTCTTGCGCTCATACCTCGCCGGCGTATCCGCCGCGACGCTCGTCGCGCGCCAGGCGGCCGTCTTCCAGCTGGATGACGCGCTTGCGCATCTTGTCGACCATCTCGCGATCGTGGGTCACCATCATGATCGTCGTGCCGCTGCGGTTGATGCGATAGAGGAGCTGCATGATCCCGACGGAGGTGTCGGGGTCGAGGTTCCCGGTGGGCTCGTCGCAGACCAAGAGCGGCGGGTGGTTGACGAACGCGCGCGCGATCGAGACGCGCTGCTGCTCNNGCCGACTCGCCCTGCACCTTGAGCGCGTAGGCGACGTTCTCGGCGGCGGTGCGGCGCGGGAGGAGCTTGAAGTCCTGGAAGACGCAGCCGATGTTGCGGCGCAGTCTCGGAACGTTCGAGTGCTTCAGACGTCCGAGCTCGCGGCCGCCGACGACGATCTTGCCGTTCGTCGGCTCCAGCTCCTTCAGGAGCAGGCGCACGAGCGTCGACTTGCCCGAGCCCGAGGCGCCGACGACGAACACGAACTCGCCCTTGTCGATGTGGAACGTGACGTCGCGGAGCGCGACCACGTCCGGCTCGTAGACCTTCGTCACCGAGTCGAACACGATCATCGACGCGGCATCGGGGCGTGACGCCTCGATCGGTTCGTCCACGACGGCGGTCGCTTGGATGTCTGTCAGCTCGGGTTCCTGCACGGTCATTCTCAGGGGGCGTCGCCTACCGAGGGCGCCCGGGTGCGAAGGTGGAGGGCATTGTACCCCACCCCCTAGACGACCTTTCCGGCCGCTCGGGCGAGGAGGTACTCGCGGATGAACGGATCCAGCTGCCCATCGAGGACGGCCTGGATATTGCCCATTTCGTAACCGGTACGTGTGTCTTTCACAAGTTGGTACGGCTGGAGGACGTAGGACCGGACGGATTCGCCGCCGAAGCCGGTGTCGGCGGAGCCACCCCGCTCCTTCGCCATCACTGCTTCCCTCTCCTCTTCGGCCTTCTCGACCAGCCGCGCCTTGAGGACGCGCATTGCGGTCTGCTTGTTCGCCGACTGCGAGCGCTCGTTCTGGCATTGCACGACGATGCCGCTCGGCAGGTGCGTGATCCGCACGGCGCTGTCGGTCTTGTTCACGTGTTGCCCGCCGGCCCCCTGCGCGCGGTAGGTGTCGATCTTCAGATCGTCATCGTTGATCTCGACTGCGGCGTCGTCCGGCAGGAGCGGCGCGACGATCACGGTCGAGAAGGCCGTGTGCCGGCGGTGGGCCTGGTCGAAGGGGCTGAGGCGCACAAGCCGATGCTTCCCACGCTCCGCTTTCAGAATCCCGTAGGCGTTCTCGCCTACGACCGTGAAGGTGGCCGACTTGATGCCGGCCTCCTCGCCCGGGCTCACTTCCAGCAGCTCGACCTTGAATCCCCGGTTCGCAGCCCACCGCTCGTACATCCGCAGCATCATCTCGGCCCAGTCCTGGGCGTCGGTGCCGCCGGTGCCCGACTGGAGCGTCACCACGGCGTCGCCGGTGTCGTACTCGCCGTTGAAGAGCGCCGTCTCCTGCAGGCGGTCGAGCTCGGTGCGAAGCGGCACGAGCACGGCCGCGATCTCGGCGTCCATCTCGCTGCCGTCCATCGCCGCGAGCTCGCGGGCGTCCTCGTAGTCCTGGGTCAGCTTGCGGTAGCCCTCGAGCCGCCGCGAGACGCGCGCATGCTCGGCAGAGACCTTCGCCGCGGTAGCCTGGTCGTCCCAGAACCCCGGCGCGTTCATGCGCTCTTCTAGCTGTGCGGCGCGCTGTTCGAGTGAAGCCGGGTCAAAGGTACTCACGGACCCAGTCGAGCTGGGCCCCGAGCTCGGAGAGCTGATCCGTGAGTGATTTCCCGTCTTCGATCATGACGGAATGGTAGCCGTGACGCCCATCACTGAGCGCACACGCGCCGAGGCACCAGCCCCGTCAGCGTCTCGAGACCGCGCGTGACGCCGACCGAGACGCGCAGGTCGACGAGCCCGGCGCGCGGCGCGAGGAGGCGGAGCATCCCGTCGGGGCCGCGCCAGACGCAGCCGGTAGAGGCCTGCCAGTACGGCGACCAGCGCACCCGCACCTCGTAGCGGCCCGGCCCGTCGACGAGCGCGACGATGTGCGTCGGATACATCCAGAGCACACTCGCGCCGTCGCGGCCGGTGATCATCGGCGTCGCCCGAGGCAGCTCGTAGACGACGATGTGCGCCGAGCGGAAGACCGGCACGAGCGATGTCCTGCCCGAACGGATCAGGGCCGCCTCGTTGAGCGAGCTGTAGTCCAGCCGCGCGTCCGGCAGCAGCACGTAGCGAACGCCCTGACCGCGCAGCCATGCCTCGTAGGCCTTGGCGCCGAGCGTCTTGTCGTAGAGCAGCTCGTTCTGCGGGAAGTCGCTCTGGCGGTACCAGCCGCGCACGATCGGGATGCCGGCATCCGGAAGATAGGCGGCCGCCCAGTGCTCGGCGGTGTCCACCGCTTCCACCCGGTACGACGGGCTGAGGTGGGTGTGCAGGAAGCGGATCGCGGGCGCCCAGTACGCGGTCGTGTGCGCGGGATCGGCCGCGGCGCTCTTCGCCGTGTGGGCGAGCGCGGAGATGTTCCAGAAGCCTCCGACGGCAACGAGGGCGATCGCAAGGACGATGCGCTTCGGCGCAACGAGCGCCGCGGCGAGGAGCGCGATCGGGATCGCCGCGAACTTGAGGCGCTCGACGTTCGAACCGAGGTCGCTCGGGATTGCGAACGCAACCAGGATCGCGGCAAGGAACACCGAGAACAGCCCGAGCAGCCGTCGCGCGCGCGGGACACGCGCCGTGACGAGGATCCCGAGCACCGCAAATGCCACGCCCGGCACGAAGTCCGCGACCGAGAACGGGAATTGGCCCTCGCCCGGGAAGAGGCGGCGCACGACGAGTTCGAGCAGACCGGCGGCACCGACGACAACGACCGTCGCGCGCCGCGGCCGGCGCTCGAGCGAGCTGCCTGCAAGGATCAGCGCCAGCAGCAGGAACGCGAGCGGGCTCGCGAGCAGCGTGAGAAAAACGAGCCCGGCGAAGATGCGGTTGCGGCCTTTCTGCAGCGCGCTCATTGCGAGCAGTGCAAGCGCCGCGCCGAGTGCGAACGGGAATGCCGCGGAAAGGGCGACGCCGGCCCACAGAACGGCGAAGGTGCGGCTGGAGAAACGGGCCGTCGGCCCCCACTCCTGCCAGACGACGAGCGTGAACCCGAGCGCGGCGGCGCTGATCGTCGCGACCGCCAGCACCTTGATCCCGATCACGGCCGCGAGCGGGTAGTAGAGGAAGCTGTAGGTGACGAACGAGTAGCGGCCGCCGTACCAGAAGTTGTTCCAAAGAGCGAAGCCGTGCTCGAGCAGGAACGTCCGCTGATAGGCATGCGCGGCCAGGTCGACGCCAGGCGGGCCCAACCAGACAATCAGGCCCGTCAACGTCGCGGCGACTGCCGCAGAGATCGCCGCCTCGCGGGCGAGCAGCCGGCGTTCGACTGTGCTCACAGGGGCAGCCTAAGGCACCGGGGGATCGTCACGCAGCTGTGCTCGCAGCCCGCTGCCGATCCCTCTTAGGCCCCATGGCACTTCTTGTACTTCTTGCCGGAGCCGCACGGGCACGGATCGTTGCGGCCGACGCTCTCGAACTCGGAGTTGACCTTGGGCCGCTGCGCGACCGGTGTCGCGACGGAGCCGCCGCCTCCGCCACCGGTGGCGTAGGTCGACGAGCCGCCGGCGGCGAGGATCGCCTCGGCCCCCGCGAGCGACTCGTGCTCGTAGGTCAGGCTGCCGTTGCCGGCGTTCCCCTGCGGCTGCTGCAGGGCGCCGCTGCCGTCGTCGGGCGTGACCTCGGCGTGGTAGAGCAGCGTCACGACCTCCTCGCGGATCGCCCGCGTCAGATCCTGGAACATCGTGTGCCCCTCGTTGCGGTACTCGACGAGCGGATCCTTTTGCGCGAGCCCGCGGAGCCCGATGCCCTCGCGCATGTAGTCCATGTTCTCGAGGTGCTCGCGCCAGCGCGTGTCGACCGTCTGCAGGACGATGAAGCGCTCGAGATCGCGCATGAGCCCTTCCTGGATCTGCTCGATGTCCTTCTCGCGCTCGGCGTACGCATCGAGCGCGTCGTCGATGAACTCCTGCACGACCGCCTCGCGGTCGAGNNGCGGTGTAGTCGGAAATGACGTTCGAGATCACCTCGGGCAGCCACTCCTCGCGAATGTCCTCGGCGAGGTCTTCCCCGTGCAGCACGCGATTGCGCTGCTCGTAGATCACGTGCCGTTGCACGTTCATCACGTCGTCGTACTTGAGGACGTTCTTCCGTGCGACGAAGTTCTGCTCCTCGACCTTCTTCTGCGCATTCTCGATCTGGCGCGAGAGGATGCCGGCTTCCATCGGCTGGTCGTCGGGGAGCTTGAAGCGCTCCATGATGTTGTGGATGCGGTCGCCTGCGAACAGCCGCACGAGATCGTCCTGGCCCGAGAGGTAGAACCGGGTCTCGCCCGGATCGCCCTGACGGCCCGACCGGCCGCGCAGCTGGTTGTCGATCCGGCGGGCCTCGTGGCGTTCCGTTCCGAGCACGTAGAGGCCGCCGAGCGCACGCACCTGGTCGTCGATCTTGATGTCGACGCCGCGGCCGGCCATGTTCGTCGCGATCGTGACCGCGCCGACGGTGCCGGCGTCCTTGATGATCTCGGCCTCCCGCGCGTGCTCCTTCGCGTTCAGCACGGTGTGCGGAACGCCTTGACGCTTGAGCAGCTCGCTGAGGTACTCCGACGTCTCGACGGCGATCGTGCCGACGAGGACCGGCTGGCCCTTCTCGTGACGCTCCTTGACGTCGTGCGCGACGGCGTCGAACTTCGCCGGGACGGTCTTGAAGATCAAGTCGTTCTTGTCGTCGCGCGCAACGTCGACGTTGGTCGGGATCTCGACGACGTTCAGGTTGTAGATCTCGACGAACTCCTTCTCCTCGGTCTTCGCGGTGCCCGTCATGCCGCCGAGCTTTTCGTAGAGACGGAAGTAGTTCTGGAGCGTGATCGTCGCGAGAGTCTGATGCTCCTCCTGGATCGCGACGCCCTCCTTCGCCTCGATGGCNNTCGTCGACGATCTTCACCTCGCTTTCCTGCACGACGTAGTCGACGTCGCGCTTGTACAGCGCCTGCGCCTTGAGCGACTGGATCAGGTGGTTGACGAGCTGGACGTTCCCCGGGCTGTAGAGGTTGTCGACGCCGGCGGCGCGCTCGACCTTCTCGATGCCGGACTCGGTCGGCGAGACCGTCTTGTGCTTCTCGTCGTAGAGGTAGTCGAACTGTTGCGCGAGCACCTCGTCCTCGAGCTTCGTGCCTTTCGACTGCGCGCCCTCCAGGTCCTTCACGATGCGCGCGAAGTCGTAGTACGTGCGCGCGGCGGTCGTCGGTTCGCCCGAGATGATCAGCGGTGTGCGCGCCTCGTCGACGAGGATCGAGTCGACCTCGTCCACGATCGCGTAGGTGTGCCCACGCTGCACGATGCCTCCGAGGTTGGTCGCCATGTTGTCGCGCAGGTAGTCGAAGCCGAACTCGGAGTTCGTCCCGTAGGTGACGTCGGCGTTGTAGGCATCTTTGCGGCGGTCGAACGGCATGTTGTTCTCGATGAAGTCGACCGTCACGCCGAGCCGCTCGAAGACGCCGCGGTTCCATTCGGCGTCGCGCTGGGCGAGGTAGTCGTTCACCGTCACGAGGTGGACGCCGGTGCCCGGCAGCGCGTTCAGGTAGAGCGCGAGGCTCGCGACGAACGTCTTGCCTTCGCCGGTCTTCATCTCGGCGATGTCGCCCTCGTGCAGGACGATGCCGCCCATCATCTGCACGTCGAAGATCCGCTGGTCCGACTCGCGCAGGCGCGCTTCCCGCGCGGCGGAGAACGCCTCGAAGAGCAGGTTCTCGAGTGCCTCGCCGTTCTCCAGCCGCTGCCGGAACTCGGCCGTCTTCCCGAGCAGCTCGCTGTCGGAGAGCTTGGTGAAGTCCGGCTCGAGCGTGGCAATGAAGGACGCCTGCTCGACGAGGCGCTTCATGCGCCGCCCTTCGCCGAAGCGAAGTGCCTTCTCGAAGGTGCCTAGGGCAGACGACATCCGGAACAGGGTACCGGCCTCTCCAGAGACGTCGTACCAGTCACAATGGCGACGCCTCGACCTCCCAGAGGTCGCCGTCGAGCCGCTCGGCCCGGACGACGTACTCCGTTCCTTCCGCCTGGCCGATCCGCTCCAGCGCCGGGGCGTGCCCAAGCGTGGTCCGGCCATCGACGGTCAGCGTCCGGCCGTCGCGGGTGACCACGAGCTCGACCCGGTCGCCGCTGAGGCCGGGCACGGCGGCAATCGCGATTCGTGACGCTGCGACCGCCCACGTCTCGGGACCGCGCCGGACCGCCTCCGCCCGGTAGGGCGGCGGGATCGAGGCCTCGACCGCGTCGGCGAGCGGCGCGAGCGCGCCGTCGGGCTCGTCCTCGTCGACGACGAGCGTCCCGTCCGTCAGCGCGACGAAGTGAACGTTGTCGCCGCGCAGACCGGGAGCGGTGGCGCTCGCGACGGCATCCCAGCGACGGGCGCGCGGCACGCCGTGGATCCCGGGCTCGCCCCGCGCCTCGCCGTCCCAGCCGGGCGGCTGGCTGATCAGGCCGGTCGCGGCGCCGGTCTCGAACTCCTGCGGCAGGCCGCCCGCTTCCGCGAGCTGGCGATGCAGCGGCTTGCGCCGCCGGAACAGGCCCACGCTCTAGGTGGCGTCGCCCGTGCCGGCGTCGCCGTTGTGCTCCACATGGCGCCGTGGCTCGACCGTCCGCATCTCGCGGTAGCGCTTCACCTGGCGCTCGAGCTTTTCGACCAGCTGGTCGATCGACACCTTCATGTCGGGCGACGCCTCGCGCGCGCGCAGCGTCGGGCCCTTCGTGAAAATCGTCGCCTCGGCAACGTGACT
>PLDP01000049.1 GCA_003136795.1 Actinomycetota bacterium | reverse complement strand
ACGTCTCGTGTGTTCCGGTGTCAAAGCGAATCTCGACCAGCAGCAGCTCGAGACGCGGTTCGTCCTCCCGCAGCACGGCGCGGTCGACGATCTGCGAGTGCGACACGTCTCTCGTCTTCGACGCGTACCACCGCTGGCTCGTGACGAACTCGATCAGCTCACGTTCATCCGTCACACGACGTCGTCCTTCTTGAGCTGGAACCAGAAGAACCCTCTCGGCGCCATCGTCAGCAGATACGGCAGTTCGCCGATTCGGGGAAAGCGCGTACGGCCGAACATCTCCTCAGGCACGAGGCCTTCCCAGCGGGACAGATCGAGCTCGACGGCCTGCGCCGAGCGGGCGAGGTTGTGCACGCACAGCACGACGTCGTCCTCGTAGGTGCGCACGTGGGCGAAGATGCGCGGGTTTTCCGGGCGCAGCGCCTCGTAGCTGCCGAGCCCGAAGACGGGATGGTCCTTCCGCAGCGCGATCAGGCGGTGGAGCCAGCGGAGCATCGAGTTCGGCTGCCGTAGCTGTGCCTCGACGTTGACCGCCTGGAAGCCGTAGACCGGGTCCATCAGCGGTGGCAGGTAGAGCTGCTGAAAGTCCGCGCGCGAGAAGCCGCCGTTGCGGTCGCCGGTCCACTGCATCGGTGTGCGCACGCCGTCGCGATCTCCGAGGAAGATGTTGTCTCCCATTCCGATCTCATCCCCGTAGTAGAGGACGGGCGAACCTGGGAGCGAGAAGAGAATCGCGTGCATCAGCTGGATCTCGTCGCGGCCGTTGTCGAGCAAGGGCGCGAGGCGGCGGCGGATGCCGAGGTTCAGCTTCATCCGCGGATCCTTGGCGTACTCGTCGTAGAGGTAGTCGCGCTCGTCGTCGGTCACCATCTCGAGCGTCAGCTCGTCGTGGTTGCGCAGGAACAGCCCCCACTGCGCGTTGTCGGGGATCGGCGGCGTCGACTCGAGGATCTCCACCATCGGCAGTGCGTCCTCGCGACGGATCGCCATGAACATGCGCGGCATCACCGGGAAGTGGAACGCCATGTGGCACTCGTCGCCGTCGCCGAAGTACTGCACGACGTCGGCCGGCCACTGGTTCGCCTCGGCCAGGAGCACGCGGTCCGTGTAGCGCGCGTCGACCTCGGCCCTGACTCGTCTCAGGAACGCGTGCGTCTCAGGGAGGTTCTCGCCGTTCGTGCCGTCGCGCTCGTAGAGGTAGGGCACGGCGTCGAGGCGGAACCCGTCCAGTCCGAGGTCGAGCCAGAAGCGGAGCACGTTCAGCATCTGCTCCTGCACCTCGGAGTTGTCGTAGTTCAGGTCGGGCTGGTGGCTGAAGAAGCGGTGCCAGTAGTACTGCCCGCGCACCGGGTCCCACGTCCAGTTCGACGGCTCGGTGTCGAGGAAGATGACGCGCGCCTCGTCCCAGCGCGTGTCGTCGTCCCCCCACACATACCAATCGCCATAAGGACCGCTCGGGTCGGTGCGGCTCGCCTGAAACCAGGGATGGTCGGCCGACGTGTGGTTCATGACCATGTCGGCGATCACGCGCATGCCGCGCTGGTGCGCCTGGTCGACGAAGTAGGTGAAGTCCTCGACGTTGCCGTAGTCCGGGTGGATGCCGAAGAAGTCGGCGATGTCGTAGCCGCCGTCGCGCAGCGGGCTCGGGAAGCACGGCAACAGCCAGAGGCAGTCGACGCCGAGCCATTGCAGGTAGTCGAGCTTGTCGGCGAGCCCGCGGAAGTCGCCCAGGCCGTCGTCGTTGCCGTCGTAGAACCCGCGCAGGTGGATTTCGTAGAAGACGGCCTTCTTGAACCACAGCGGATCGCGCTCGAACCAGTTCCCGGGTTCGGTCACTGCGCCCGCTCCGGCACCGGCCAAGCCGGTACCTTCGCTCTTTGTTCGGCTCCGTCGAGCCTACGCCTCATGTGTGAACCTTGACCATGTGAGATTTCCCCGGGCCGAGCTTGACGTAGTTGCGGCCGACGCGCCATGTGAACTCCCGCTCGCTCAGCAAATCGTGCGCGTCGAACGCGGGCGGCAGTCCGAGCGCGACCGGGATCACGCACGCACCTTCCTGCTCGGCAAACGGGTCGATGTTGACGACGCAGATCACGTCGCCCTTTGCGTATGCGACGAGCTGGTCGTTCTCCGTCTCGAGCCAGCGCACGTTCTCGAGCCGCTGCAACGCAGGCTCGGCGCGGCGGACCTCGTTCAGGCGCTGCACGAGCGGGAGCAGCGGCCCGTCAAGCGCGCGACGCTTCACCTCGTACTTCTCGGAGTCGAGGTACTCCTCGGAGCCCGGAGCGGCGGGCTCTCGCTCATACGACTCGAACCCGGAATAGATGCCGTAGGACGGCGAGAGCGTCGCCGCCAGAACGAGCCGCGCCTCGAAGGCGGGCGGGCCGCCGAGCTGCAGGTACTCGTGGAGGATGTCCGGCGTGTTCACGAACGCGTTCGGCCGGTAGAACTGCGACCACGCGCGCAGCTGCTCGACCCACTCGGCAAGCTCCGCCTTCGTGTTCTTCCAGGTGAAGTACGTGTAGCTCTGCGCGAAGCCGAGCTTCGCGAGCGTCGTCATCATCGACGGGCGCGTGAACGCCTCGGCGAGGAAGATCACGTCGGGATGGTCGCGGCGGACTTCCCCGATCAGCCATTCCCAGAACGGCGCCGGCTTCGTGTGCGGATTGTCGACGCGAAACACGGTGATCCCGCGCTCCACCCAGCCGAGCACGACGTCGAGCAGTGCCTGCCACAGCCCTTGCCAGTCCTCCGACTCGAAATTGACGTTGTAGATGTCCTGGTAGCGCTTCGGCGGGTTCTCCGCGTACTTCAGCGTTCCGTCGGGCCGGCGGTTGAACCACTCCGGATGCTCCTTCAGCCACGGGTGATCGGGTGAGAGCTGAATCGCGAAGTCGAGCGCAAGCTCGACGCCCGCCGTGCGCGCGGCTGCGACCAGCGCGTCGAAGTCGTCCCAGGTGCCGAGCTCGGGACTGATCGCGTCGTGCCCGCCCTCCTCCGAGCCGATCGCCCACGGCGAACCGACGTCGCCGGGCTCCGCCGCGCCGGCGTTGTTGCGGCCCTTGCGGTTCGTGTGGCCGATCGGGTGGATCGGCGGCAGGTAGACGACGTCGAAGCCGAGCCGTGCCAGCTTCGGCAGCGCCTCGGTGACGCCGACGAAGCCGCCCCACGAACGCGGGAACAGCTCGTACCAGGCCCCAAAGCGCGCGAGCTCGCGATCGACGTCGACCGGCAGGGGCGCGGAGACGACTTCGCTGTGCCGGTCGCCCGGCTCCGCCGGCGGGCCGAAAGCGTCCGCGGGATCGGGCTGTCCGGCTTCTTCCTTGCGCCGCCGTTCGTCCTCCCACGTCGCGTTGCGGTCGGTCCACGCGGCGACGGCGAACTGCCAGCGCCCGGGACGGTCGACGGTGAACGTCCCGCCCCAACGGTCGTTGGCGAGCGGCTCAAGCGGCTCCTCGCGCCAGCGCGTATCGCCCGGGCCGCGCACGCGCACCGCGCCCCCGAGCGTGTCGTGCCCGTCCTTGAAGACGGTCGCGTAGACGTCGACGCGGTCGCCGACCGTGCGCTTGACCGCGTAGCGCCCGCAATCGACGACCGGCTCGACCGCCTGGATCTGGATACGTGGTTGGGGGGTCTTGGGAAGTGGCACCTTGTCCTAAACTCATGCTGCTCGAACGCGCATCCGGAATCCTGCTTCATCCGACCTCGTTGCCGAACGGGGTACTCGACGAGCATGCCTTCGAATTCGTGAATTGGCTTGCCGCTGCAGGACAGTCATGGTGGCAGGTGCTGCCGCTCGGGCCGCCCGAAGGCCTGACCGGCTCGCCGTACATGTCGCCGTCGGCCTTCGCCGGCTCACCCGGCATCCTTGCCGATCCCGGGGCGCCGGTGTCGGACGACGAGGCTGACGCGTTCCGGGCCTGCAACGCCTACTGGCTCGACGACTGGATCGCCTACGGCGGCACGGTCGCCGACCAGGTGCGCTTCGAGCGCGAGTGGCAGGCGCTGCGGGCGTACGGCGCCGAGCGCGGCGTGCGCATCTTCGGCGACATGCCGATCTACGTGGCGCACGACGGCGCCGACCACCGCGCGCACCCGCACCTCTTCCAGCGGGGCGCCGTCGCGGGCGTGCCGCCGGATCTCTTCGCGAAGACCGGCCAGCTGTGGGGCAACCCGCTCTACGACTGGACCGCGATGCGGGCGGACGCCTACCGCTGGTGGATCGAGCGCTTCCGCCGCACGTTCGAGCTCGTCGACCTGACACGCGTCGACCACTTTCGCGGCTTCGTCTCCTACTGGGCCGTGCCGGAGGGCAACCCGACGGCGGAGCACGGCCGCTGGCGGCGCGGCCCCGGCGCCGACCTCTTCCACGCGGTGCAGAGAGAGCTCGGCGGGCTCGCGGTCGTCGCCGAGGACCTCGGCGTGATCACCGAGCCTGTCGTCCGGCTCCGCCACGAGCTCGGCTATCCCGGCATGGTCGTCCTGCAGTTCGCGCTCGGCCGCGACCCGTCCAACCCGCACCTGTCCGAGAACCACCAGGAACAGTCGGTGGTCTACACGGGCACGCACGACAACGACACCACGCTCGGCTGGTGGGAGACGCTCTCCGAGGAAGACCGTGCGTGGACGGGGCTCGACCCGGCAGACCCGGCGTGGTCGCTGATCGAGGTCGCCTGGGGCTCACGAGCGGCGCTGGCCGTCGCGCCGCTGCAGGACGTGCTCGGTCTCGGCGCCGGGGCGCGCATGAACCTGCCCGGCACCGAGCAGGGCAACTGGCACTGGCGCTACGCAGCGAACGAGTTGACCGGCGAGCTGGCGCGCAGGCTGCGCGCCCTCACTGAGTCATCGCGTCGAAGACGTTCGAACTAAGTGCCGGGGGAGGGTCTCGAACCCCCAAGTCCCGAAGAGGGACGGCCGGTTTTAAGCCGGCTGCGTCTACCAGTTCCGCCACCCCGGCGCGGTCAGGCTAAGAGCCTCATTGGGTGGTGGGCCCGTCGCCCGGCTCGTCGACGGAGAGCGGGATGCCCTCCGGCCCGTGTCCGCGGAAGAGCTTGCGGAAGGCCTCGAACGCCGTCTTCGTCGCCGGGGTGTAGCTCGGGCAGGTCGCGATGTGACCCTGGCCGTAGTAGCCGTCCTGCTGGTAGTGCGACGGGTCGCCCGTCCACGCCGTGATCGCGATCTTGCTGCCGAGCGAGGGATACGGCGTCCCGAACGAGCCGTCCGGCTGCTCGTTGTAGAACGCGAGCAGCTTGGCGACGGTCGACTTGGGGACCTGCGAGCCCCACCAGAGGATCACACCGCCGTGCTCCTCGTTGTGGACGACCATGCGCGGGTTGACGGGCTGGGTGTAGAAGCCCCAGACCGCCCACTCCGGATAGTGCTGGCCGTTCGACGGCGGGTCGGTGTTCCAGGGGAGCTTCTTCGTGAGGCTGTTGACGTGCGTCCCCTGACCCTTCGGCACGTAGGCGGTGACCGTCTTGAAGCTGCAGTTCGCGGCCGTCATGTCCACGGCGACCTGTTTCGGGTCGCCACCGCCGCCGCCGAGCGCGATCACGAGGACGACGACGATCAGGCCGATGAAGCCCGATGCGGCGAAGCCATAGAGAAGCACGCGGTGGCGCAGCCCCAGGTCGTCGGGAGCTGCCGGAGCCGCGGCCGTGCCCTTGCGGGCCGGGCCGCTGCGGCGCTGCGGCGCCTGGACGCGTGGCGGCGGCGGGGTGCGGGGCTTCTTCTTCGCCATCGGGCGCGGGTATTCAAGCGGAAACAGCGACCGGGCTGCCGAAAAACGCGGCCACCGCGGCCTGGTCTTCGGCGACGGGACACCGCGGCAGCGCGGCGAGGAACGCGCGGCCGTACGGCCGGGTGCGCAGCCGCGGATCGAGGATCGCGACGACGCCGCGGTCCGAGTGGCCGCGGATCAGCCGACCGAAGCCCTGGCGCAGCTGCAGCATCGCGGTCGGCAGCGCGTAGTCGCTGAACCAGTCGCCGCCGGCGCGCTCGACGGCCTCGCAGCGCGCCTCGTGCAGCGGGTCGCCCGGCGCCGAGAACGGCAGCTTGTCGATCACGAGCAGCGACAGCGACTCGCCCGGGACGTCCACTCCCTGCCAGAACGTCGAGGTGGCGAGCAGCACCGAGCCGACCTCGTCGCGGAAGCGCTCGAGCAGCCGCTCGCGCGGGGCCTCACCCTGGACGAGCACCTCGTAGGGCACGCGGCCGCGCACGCGCTCGCGGTAGACCTCGAGCGCGCGATAGCTGGAGGTGAGCACGAGGGCCCGTCCTTCGGAAAGCGCGAGCAGCGACACGATCTCGTCGGCGGCGCGCTCGGTGAATCCCTCACCGCGCGGATCCGGCATCGTGCGCGGCAGATAGAGGAGCGCCTGCTCGGGGAAGTCGAACGGCGAACCGACGACCGCCTCGCGGGCGTGCTCGAGCCCGAGCCGTCGGCGCACGAACCGGGCGTCGTCGCCGGTCGTGAGCGTCGCCGAGACGAGGATGGCGGTGGGCCCGTCGTCCCAGAGGCGCTCGCGCAGCTGGAAGGAGACGTCGACGGGCGCCCAGACGAGCGCATCAGGCTCGGCCCAGACGACGCGGTCCAGCTCGGCTCCCGCTCCGGCGCCGTCCACGCCGGCGCCTCCGCTCCATGGCGGCTCCGTCAAGCCTACGCCGCACGGCTCGAGGCACCTCTCGACCTCGCCGGCGGCGGCGAGCGCCCGGCGCGAGAGCGCGTCGAGATCCTCGCCCTGTCCCTGCAGCGCGTTCGAGAGGTCGCCGAGCGCGTCGATCAGCACGAGTGCCGGCTCGGCCGGCACCTCACGCAGCCGCTTGCGCCCCGACGCGGGCGCGACCGCGCGGAGGAGCTTCTCGCCCGTGCGCTCGACGCGGTCGATCTGGCGCGCCGGGAAGGGACGCTGCGCCTCGCGGCAGGCCCGCTCGACGTCGGCGGCAAGGCGGCGGAGTGCGCTCCGTGAAACGCGGCCACCGAGCCACGAGGCTGCGGACTCCTCGAGCCGGTGCGCCTCGTCGAAGATCACCGCGTCGTGCTCGGGCAGCACGCCGCCGCCGGAGGCGATGTGCGCGAAGTAGAGCGCGTGGTTGACGATCACGAGGTCGGCGGAGGCCGCCCGCTCGCGCGCGGCTTCCGCGAAGCACGCCGAGACGAACGGGCAGCGGCGGCCGGAGCAGCGGTCGGGGCCGACGGCGAGCTCGGACCAGAAGGCCTCGGTCGGCTCGAGCGCGAGCTCGGCCCGGTCGCCGGTCTCCGTCGCGTCCAGCCAGCCCTGCATCGCCTCCCAGGCGCGGGCGTCGCGGCCGTCGGCGAGCAGGAACGGCTGAAAGCCCTGGAGCTGACGGCGGCAGAGGTAGTTCGCTCGACCCTTCAGCACCTCGACGCGCACGGTGCGCCCGATCGCGGCGGCGGCGATGGGGACGTCCTTGCCGAGCAGCTGCTCCTGCAGCGCCTTGGTCGCGGTGGCGACGACGACGCGCCGCCCCGACTCGAGCGCCGGCACGAGATACGCGAGGCTCTTGCCGACCCCGGTGCCGGCCTCGGCGACGAGGTGCTCGCCGGTCGCGAGCGCGTGCTCGACCGCCGTCGCGAGCGCGGCCTGTTCGCGCCTCGGCTCGTAGTCGGGAAGCGCATGCGCGAGCGCCCCACCGGGGCCGAAGACGTCCTCCATCGGCGCCAGCCTACGCGAGCGAACGGACGTTCCCCCGC
>PLDP01000155.1 GCA_003136795.1 Actinomycetota bacterium | reverse complement strand
GATCGCGATGCGCCTCGTGGCGGGACTCGGCACGGCCGCGGCGTTCGTCGGCGGCAGCGACTACGTTCGCGCGACGATCGGCACGCCGGTCGCGCTCGGCTGGTACGGCGCGATCAGCATGGCGGGGGGCGGCCTCGCACTCGTGCTCGTCCCGCTCTGGGGCAGCTGGCGCGCGCCGTTCGTCCTCGCCGCCGCCGTCGCCGGCGCGGGCGCGGTCGTCGTCCTGTTCGCGCCGCGGGAGCGGCTGCGCGCGCACGTTTCCCGTGCGCTGCCGAGCGTGCTCGACAAACGGTTGCTGCCGCTGGCGGCGATGCATGCTGCGTCCTTCGGCCTCTCCGTCGTGATCGGCAACTGGATCGTGACGTTGCTGCAGCGCTACGGGGGCGAGTCCGAACGGCTTGCCGGCGTCGCCGGCGGGCTGGTCCTCCTGGTCGGCGTCGTCTCACGCCCGCTCGGCGGGCGCCTCCTCGACCGGCCGCGCCTGATCGCCACGAGCTTCGTCGTCGGGGGCGCCGCGGTCGGAGCGCTCACGATCGCCAAGCCCCTTCCGTTCGTCGTCGTCGCCGCGGCGCTCGCGGGGTTTGCCGCAGGCATTCCGTTCGCGCCCTCCTTCGCGGGCGCCGCGCGGCTGCGGCCCGATGCGCCCGGGGCGGCCGTCGGCGCCGTGAACATGGTGGCGGCCATCGTGATCCTCGTCGGGACGCCGCTCGTCGGGCTCACGTTCTCGCTGCCGGGCGGCGGGCGCGTCGGCTTTCTCGTGGTCGCGGCGCTCTGGGCAGCGACGGCAGCCGTGGTCCGCAAAGCTGTGTGAGCATGAGACGTCGCGTGATCCTCGTTGCGCTGGTCGCGGCTCCGCTCGTTGTGCTCGATCTGGGGCAGAAGGCGAGCGAGCCGGTGTACGGGCATCCGCGCAGCCTCGGGTACGTCGTCGTCGCGCTCGCGCTGTGCGCCGCGATCTTCGCGGTCGTTCCCCGCGTGCCGTCGCTCCTGCTCGCGATCGCGGGCGGGGTCGCCGTTGCGGGCGCGCTCGGCAACCTCGTCTCGGCGCTCGCGTGGCGAAACGGCGTGCCGAACCCGATCGTCGCAGGCGACATCGCGTTCAACCTCGCCGACGTGTGGACGCTCGCAGGCGCGCTCGCGCTCGTCGGCGGCGCCACCCTCCACGCACTGCGCCATCCGGGCGCGCTGCGCCAGCGGATCTAGATCATCTAGACGAGCCGGCGGTCGCCGGTGATCCGGCGGATCTCTTCGAGGGTCGTCACGCCGGCGAGGGACAGCCGCACGCCGTCCTCGCGCAACGTGCGCATTCCGGCCGCGACGGCCGCCTCGAAGACCTCGTCCGTCGAGCCGTCGAGCAGCACCCGGCCGAGGCCGTGCACCGGCATCAGCTCGTACAGCGCGACCCGGCCCGAGTAGCCCGTGTTGCCGCATTGGAGGCAGCCGGCCGCACGGTACAGGGTCGGGGTGCCGCCGGCTGCGATCAGGTTCATCTCCATCACCTGCTCCGGTGACGGCTCGTACGCCTCGCGGCAGTGGTGACAGATGCGCCGCGCGAGCCGCTGCGAAACGATGCAGTTGATCGAGCTCGCGAGCAGGTCGGGGTCGACGCCGAGGGTGCGCATCCGCGCGATCGCGCCGGCGGCGTCGTTCGTGTGCAGCGTTGTGAGCACGAGGTGGCCGGTCATCGCCGCCTGAATCGCGATCTGCGCCGTCTCCTCGTCGCGGATCTCGCCGACGAGGATCACGTCTGGGTCGGCGCGGAGGATCGTGCGCAGCCCGCGGCTGAACGACAGCCCGATGCGGCTGTGCACTTCGGTCTGCATCACGCCCGGGAGCTGGTACTCGACGGGATCTTCGATCGTCGCGATCGACCGCTCCCCGTTGTTCAAGCGGTCGAGCGCCGCGTACAGCGTCGTTGTCTTGCCGGAGCCGGTCGGGCCGCAGGTGAGGACTGCGCCGTGGGGTTGCGCGATTGCCCGCAGGAAGACGTTCTCCATTTCGGAGCTCATGCCGAGATCCGGCAACTCGAGGTTTTGCTCGCGCTGGAGCAGGCGAAGCACGACCTGCTCGCCGTGCTTGGTGGGCAGCACGGCAACGCGAACGTCGACCGCGGCGCCGCCGATGTAGACGACGAACGATCCGTCCTGTGGCATGCGCTTTTCGGCGATATCGAGTGTTGCCATCACCTTCACACGGGCAGCGACCGCCTGCTGCAGCCGCTTCTCGATTGGCGAGTCGTCACGCAGAACGCCGTCGACGCGGAACCGGACGAGTACGTCACGAACCTGCGGGTTCAGGTGGATGTCCGACGCGCGGGCGTTGACGCCGCGTCCGATCAGGGCGTTGACGAGGTCGAGGGCGCCTTCGGCGACGGTCGGGTCGTCGAACTCCGGCTCGTCCGGCCCGACGTCGCTGACCGAGACCGTCACATGGTAGGTGCGCGCGATCGTCGCCTCGAGCGCCGCGGGGTCGGCGACCGCGATGCTGCAGTTGAGCCCGAGTGCGAGTCGCAGCTCATCGGTCGTGTTCAGGTTCGCCGGATCGGCGACGACGACCTGGACGAGGTCGTCGCCCAGGAAGCGCACCGGCAGCGCCTGGTGCTTGTGTGCAAAGCCTTCTTGGAGAAGTTGCGACGCGCGCTGGTCGACGGCGACCTGCGACAGGTCGACGAACTCGAGCCCGTACTGCAGCGCGAGTGCCTCCGCGATCGCGCGCGTCGTCGTCCACCGCTTCTCGACGAGGATCTCGCCGATGCGCTTGCGCAGCACCGGCTGGAGCTCGAGCGCCTGGTCGACGTGCTCCTGCGTCGCGTGGCCCTCGCGCACGAGCAGCTCGCCGAGGCGCAGGGCAGGAGCGGCGTTGGGGATCGAGGCGGCCTCCACCCGCCCTGTATCGGCCGCGGCGGCCCCGGCCATGAGCGCGGGGTAGTTGGCTAAACGTCGAGCAGCAGGGCGAGCAGCGCCTTCTGGACGTGCAGGCGGTTCTCGGCCTCGTCCCAGATCGCCGACCGGTCGCCGTAGAGAAGCTCGGCGGTGATCTCCTCGCCGGCGTGAGCCGGCAGGCAGTGCATGACGAACGCGCCCGGAGCGGCGAGAGAGAGCAGCGTGGCGTCGAGCCGGTAGGGCTCGAGGTCGTGCAGCCGTGTCGCCCGCTCGTGCTCCTGGCCCATGCTGATCCACGTGTCGGTGACGACGACGTCGGCGCCGGCAACGGCCTGCCTCGGATCGACGACGTTCTCGACGTCCGGCGCCTCGTAGCCCGGCGGGCAGGCGGAGACGACCTCGTAGCCAAGCAGCTTGCCGAGCGCGGCCAGCGAGACGAGCACGTTGGAGCCGTCGCCGACCCACGCGATGCGAACGCCGTCGAGGCCGCCCAGGCGGTCGCGGATCGTCAGCGCGTCGGCGAGCGCCTGGCACGGATGCTCGTCTGCGGTGAGCGCGTTGATCACCGGGACGGACGCCCACTCGGCCCACGCTTCGAGCTCTTCGTGCGCGTGCGTGCGCACTGCGAGCGCGTCGACATAGCGCGAGAGCGCGCGTGCCGTGTCCGGCAGCGACTCGCCGCGGGAGATCTGGAGCTCGTCCGGGCTCAGGGCGATCGCCGTGCCGCCGAGGTGCGCCATCGCGACGGAGAACGACACCCGCGTGCGCGTCGAGTGCTTTGCGAAGTAGAGGCCGAGCGTTGCACCCGGCGCGAGCGGCTGGCGCGGATTCGCCTTCAGCTCGACGGCCAGGTCGAGGATGGTCTCGGCCTCGGAGGGGACGAGGTCGGAGATGCGCAGCAGGTCGCGGCCTGCGAGCGAGACGGAGAGGGGTGTGGTCACGACCAGCGCTCCTTTGCGGTAGAGACGGCTGCGGCGACGTCACCCAGGCGATCGCCGGGCGGAGGCGCCTCGAAGGTCCCGGCGCGCACCTGTGCAGCGATCTGCTCGTGCGCGTCGCGAAACGGAACGCCCTCTGCGACAAGCGCCTCTGCGGCATCGGTCGCGCGCAGCAGGGGGTCGGCGGCGGCCGCCGCTAGGCGGCCGCGGTCGAAGTGCAGGCCGGCGACGAGGATCGTCAGCGCGCCGAGCGCGCCGGCCACGTCGGCCCGCGCGCTGAAGACCGGCGGCTTGTCCTGCTGGAGGTCGCGGTTGTAGGCGAGCGGTAGTCCCTTCACGGTGACGAGCAGCGAGACGAGCCGCCCGATCGCCGTGCCGGCCTTGCCGCGCGCCAGTTCCGCGACGTCGGGGTTCAGCTTCTGCGGCATGATCGACGACCCGGTCGAGGCCTCTTCGGGCAGGCGCGCGAAGCCGAACTCGCTCGTCGTCCAGAGCACGAGCTCCTCGCCGATCCGGGAGAGGTGCGTGAACAGCACGGCGCTCGCGTAGAGGTAGTCGAGCGCGAAGTCGCGGTCGGCGACCGCGTCGATCGAGTTGCGCATCTGGTTTCGCGGCGCCGGAATCGGCAGCGTCGAGCCCGCCAGGGCGCCGGCACCGAGCGGCGACGGCGCGGCCTGCGCGGCAGCGAATGCGAAGCGCGCGCGGTCGCGCTCGAGCATCTCGACCCAGGCGAGCAGGTGGTGCCCGAGCGTCACCGGTTGTGCGCGCTGCAGGTGCGTGTAACCGGGCATCGGCGTGCCGGCCTCCGCCTCGGCCCGTTCGAGGATCGCGCGCGCGAACGAGGTGAGCGCAGCATCGGCCTGGGCGCACGCGTCGGCGACGTAGAGCCGGAACGCGGCTGCGACCTGGTCGTTGCGCGAGCGTCCGGCGTGGATCTTGCGGCCGACGTCGCCCAGCTGCCGCTCGATCGACGAGTGCACGTCCTCGTCGGCCGGGTCGATCCCTTCGATCGCCGCCAGCTTCTCGGTCGCCTGGGCCAGCTCGTCGTCGTCGAGGATGCCCGCGGCATGCAGGCGCTGCGCGTGCAGCAGCGTGCCCTCGATGTCGTAGGGCAGGAGCTCCGCGTCGCCCGCGTGCAGGAAGTCCCACACCTCCGGCGCGAGTTGTGTTTCGACGCGTCCTGACCAGAGGGTCACAGTGTCCATCCCAGTTCGGCGAGCAGCTTGCGCGCGTCGGTGATGTCGTTGATCTTCACCGCGAGCTGGCCGATGCGGTCGGTGGCGGTGAACGCGGTTGCGCTGCGCTCCATGCTCAGCCGCTCCGGGTCGTAGCTGAACGTCTCGCCGCGCGTGTCGAGGATCGTGTAGTCGTCGCCCCGCCGCAGCTCGATCTCCACCTCACCCGTGACGACCGCGGCGATCCAGCGCTGCAGCGCGTCGCGCAGCATCAGCGCCTGCACGTCGTACCAGCGGCCCTCGTAGAGGAGGCGGCCGAGCCTGCGGCCTTCCTCGGCGTAGCGCTCGAGTGTCGCTTCGTTGTGGATCGCGCTCAGCAGCCGCTCGTAGGCGATGTGCAGGAGCGCCATGCCGGGCGCCTCGTAGATGCCGCGGCTCTTCGCTTCGATGATGCGGTTCTCGATCTGGTCGGACATGCCGAGGCCGTGGCGGCCGCCGATCGCGTTCGCCGTGCGGATCAGCTCGACCGGATCGTCGATGGCGACGCCGTCGATCGCAACGGGCAGGCCGCGCTCGAAGGCGATCGTCACGGTCTCGGGCTCGATCGCGACGTCCGCGTTCCAGTGCGCGACGCCCATGATCGGCTCGACGATCTTCATCGACGTCTCGAGCAGCTCGAGATCTTTTGCCTCGTGCGTCGCGCCGAGCAGGTTGGCGTCCGTCGAGTACGCCTTCTCCACCGACGTGCCGTGCGGCAGCCCGCGCTCGAGCAGCCACTCGCTCATCTCCTTGCGCCCGCCGAGCTCCTCGACGAACGCGCTGTCGAGCCACGGCTTGTAGATGCGCAGGTTCTCGTTGACGAGCAGGCCGTAGCGGTAGAAGCGCTCGATGTCGTTGCCCTTGTAGGTCGACCCGTCGCCCCAGATGTCGACGCCGTGCTCGGCCATCGCCTTCACGAGCTTCGTCCCGGTGACGGCGCGGCCAAGCGGGGTCGTGTTGAAGTACCGCTTGCCCGCGGTCTGGATGTGGAACGCGCCGCACTGCAGCGCGGTCAGCCCTTCGCGTGCGAGCGCTTCCTTGCAGTCGACGAGCACCGCGTCCTCTGCGCCGTAGAGGCGGGCCTTGGCCGGCACCGCGTCGATGTCGGGCTCGTCGTACTGCCCGAGGTCTGCTGTGAACGCGTAGGGGATCGCGCCGTGCTCGCGCATCCAGGCGAGCGCGCAGCTCGTATCGAGGCCGCCGGAGAACGCGATCCCGACCCGCTCACCGACGGGCAGGGAGCCGAGGATCACCTTGCTTCTCTCGACCACGGTCATTCGAGGTGGCTCCGCAGGTCGTTCGCCAGCTCCGCGCCGCTCATCCCGTCACGCGCGGCGACGAAGACCGTGTTGTCGCCGGCGATCGTCCCCGCGACCTGGTCGAGGTCTGCGGCGTCGATCGCGTCGGCAAGCGCGGCCGCGAAGCCACGCGGCGTCACGATCACACAGAGATTGCCCGCGGGCGTGAAGCCGCCCGCCCACCGGCGCAGCGCCGAGGTCAGCTCGTCGAGCCTGTGCAGGTCGGCGGCGCCCGGCAGTGCGTAGACAAGCCGTCCTTCGGTGTTCCGAACCTTGACGAGGCCCAGCTGGTGGATGTCGCGCGAGACCGTCGCCTGCACGGCCTCGATGCCGGTCGCGTGCAGCGCCTCGGCTACCTCGGCCTGCGTCGAGAGCGGCCTGTGTTGCACCAGGCGGAGGATCGTGCCCTGGCGCTCGAACTTGGTGGTCAAGCGAGCACCTCCCCGAGCAGGTCGATCGCGAGTGCGGCCTCGTCGGCCGAGAGGGTGAGCGGCGGGGTCAGGCGCAGCGTGCGCTCGCCTGCGCTCCCGATCACGAGCCCGTGCCCGAGCGCGGCTTCGACGACCGGCCCGGACGGCCTGTCGAGCTCGACGGCGAGCAGCAGACCGAGGCCCCGCACTTCGCCGAACTGCGCGAGCGCGCCCGTGAAGAACTCGGAGGTCGCGCGAACCTGCGCGAGCAGCGCGTCGTCGATCGTGTCGAGGACCGCGCACGCGGCGGCGCAGGTGACGGGGTTGCCGCCGAAGGTCGAGGCATGGTCGCCGGGCTCGAAGCCGGTTGGCGCGTCGTCGGCGACGAGNNAGGCCCTTGGCGAGCGTGACCGCATGCGGCTTGACGCCGAGGCGCTGCCATGCGAAGAACGCGCCGCTGCGCCCGACGCCGGTCTGCACCTCGTCGAGGATCAGCAGTGCGCCGTGAGCGTCTGCGAGTGCGCGCGCCTCGGCGAGCACCTCTGCCGAGAGCGGATGCACGCCGCCCTCGCCCTGGACGGGCTCGAGCAGGATCGCGGCCGTCTGCGGGCCGACGTGCTCGGCAAGCGTCTCGGGGGTTGCGAAGACCGCGCCGGGCACGAGCGGCTCGAATGCTTTCCGCTTCGCAGGCTGGCCGGTCACCGAGAGCGCGCCGAACGTGCGCCCGTGGAACGAGCCGTCGAGCGCGACGAACTCGCTGCGCCCGGTCACCTTGCGCGCCCACTTGAGCGCGGCTTCGATCGACTCCGCGCCCGAGTTGCAGAAGAACGCCTGCGCGCCGCCGAAGACGTCGGAGAGCTTCAGCGACAGCTCCTGCATCGGCTCGGTGGAGTAGAGATTCGAGACGTGCCACAGCCGGTCGAGCTGCGCGTGCGCCGCCGCGAGTGGCGCCGGGTGGCGGTGGCCGAGGCCGACGACGGCGATGCCGGCGAACAGGTCGAGATAGCGCTTGCCGTCGGAGTCGACGAGCCACGAGCCTTCGCCGTCGGTGAACGTGACGTCGAGGCGCGCGTAGGTGGGGAGGAGCTTCGAGAGCGAGGCGACGTTCGTCATGCGACCACCGCCGTGCAGCCGATCTCGGCGGCGATGCCGCTGCCGGCCGCGAGCGCCGCCGCGCGCAGCTTGGGAACGATGCCGCCTTCGAACGCGCCGGCGTCGAGCATTCGTGTCGCGCGGTCGACGTTGATCGCATCGAGGATCTCGTCGCCGACGTAGAGCCCCGCCACGTCGGTGAGGAAGACGAGGCGCCGCGCGCCGAGCCCGAGCGCGAGCGCGGCGGCCGCGTCGTCGGCGTTGACGTTCAGCGGCCCGACCGCGAGCGGGGCGACGACGGGAACTTTGCCCGCGGCGACCGCCGTCAGGATCTGCTGCGGCCGGCAGGGGAGCGGGTCGCCGACCCAGCCGAGTGGCGGCACCGGGACGGCGTAGAGCCCAGCCTGGTCGCCGAACACGGGGACGGCGATGTCGCCGAGCGCCGCGCACAGCCCGGCGTTCACCGCAGCCATCGACTCGCGCACGACCTCGAGCGCGGCACGCGACGTCCGCCGGCGACCGTTCACGAACTCGACGGGAATGCCGCGCCGGTTCATCTCTTCCGTGATCTGCGGGCCGGCGCCGTGCACGACGACGAGCTCGTGGCCCTCTTCGCGCAGGCCGAGGATCCGGTCGACCGATTCCGCGGCGACGGCGCCCCCGACCTTGACGACGAGGCGCGTCATGAGCGGTAGTCCGCGTTGATGCGGACGTAGTCGTAGGAGAGGTCGCTCGTCAGGTACGCGGCGCTGCCGTCGCCGAGGCCGAGGTCGAGCTTGATCGTGCAGCTCGGGCCCGACACGTCCGGCTCGACGTTGGTGGGCGAGCCGTGATCGAGGACGACCGTGTCGTTGTAGCGAAGCGTCGCGAGGTCGGCGTCGATGTCGGCATAGCCTCCGTTGTACGGCGCGCTGCCCGCGGCCATCAGCACGCGGCCCCAGTTCGCGTCGTGGCCGAAGAGCGCCGTCTTGACGAGGAGCGAGGTCGCGATGCGCTGGGCGATCGCCTTCGCCTGGCTCGTGTCGACCGCGCCCTGGACGTGAATCTCCGCGAGCACGGTGACGCCCTCGCCGTCGGCCACGATCTGCCGCGACAGGTCGTCGCAGACCTCGTGCAGCGCGGCCGCGAACGACGCGTCCGTCTCGGGTGTCCGCGCGAGGCCGCTCGCGCCGTTCGCGAGCAGGATCACCGTGTCGTTCGTCGAGCAGTCGCCGTCGATGGTGATGGCGTTGAACGTCTCGTCGACGGCAGGCCGCAGGAACCCGCCGGGCTCGCCGGGCTCGAGCGGATAGTCGGTCGTGATCACCGAGAGCATCGTCGCGAGGTCGGGGTGGATCATCCCCGCGCCCTTCGCCATGCCGCCGACGGTGAAGCCGTCCCGCGAGACGACTGATTCTTTGGGGCGAGTGTCGGTGGTCATGATCGCCTGCGCCGCGTCGTGGCCCCCATCCGCGTTGAGCGCTGCGACCGCGCTGGCGACGCCGTTCAGCAGGCGATCCATCGGCAGGTGCATGCCGATCACGCCGGTCGAGAGCACCAGCACCTGTTCCGCGTCGATCCCGAGGAGCTCGGCTGCGCGCGCCGCCGTTGCGCCGGCGTTGGCGTAGCCCTCCGCGCCGGTCGAGGCGTTCGCGACGCCGGAGTTGACCACGACGGCCTGCGGCTCGGCGACCTCGAGGTGCGCCCGGTCGAGCTTCACGCACGCCGCCTGCACCTTGTTGCGGGTGAACATCGCACCACCGACGGCCGATTCGGTCGAGTGAATGACGGCGACGTCCTGCTTGGCGTGGCGGATGCCGGCCTCGACTCCCGCGGCGACAAAGCCCTTCGCTGCGGTCACGGTCATACCAGCACCCCGTTCAGCCGTAGCCCGGCCG
>PLDP01000046.1:1973-4653 GCA_003136795.1 Actinomycetota bacterium | reverse complement strand
GACTACGTGGAGCTCGGCGTCGGCCAGGCGCGCCGCGCGTGGCTGACGAAAAACGACGTGCTGAACACGCGCACGTGGAAGCAAATCGAGAAGCTGCGCAAGAGAAGATGACGTTTCGCGAAGACCTTGACCGCGCGGCCGACTGGGTCGATGCGTATCTGAAGCGCGTCGGCGAGCTGCCGGTCGCGGCCCGCGTCGAGCCGGGGGCGGTACGTGCGCGGCTGCCGGAGTCGGCGCCCGAGCAGGGCGAGCCGTTCGAGGCCCTGCTGCGCGACCTCGACGAGCTGATCGTCCCGGGCCTCACCCACTGGAATCACCCGCGCTTCTACGCCTGGTTCGCGAACACGGGCTCGGAGCCCGGGATCCTCGCCGAGCTGCTGATCGCCGCGCTGAACGTGAACAACATGACGTGGCTCGCCTCGCCGGCCGCGACCGAGCTCGAGGTGACGGTCCTGGACTGGCTCGCGCAGCTGCTCGGGCTACCGCGTGGCTGGCACGGGCACATCGAGGACACGGCGTCGACCGCGACCGTCGCTGCGCTGGCGGCGGCGCGCACGCGGAAGCCTGGTGGCGTCGTGTACGCCTCGGAACAGGCGAACTTCAGCGTCGAGAAGGCCGCACGTCTCGTCGGGCTCGAGTTTCGGAAGGTCGAGGTTGACGACGCGTTCGCCATGCGCGCCGACTTCGACCTCGGTGACGCCACCGCGGTCGTCGCAACCGTCGGCACGACCGGTACGACGGCGGTCGATCCCGTCCCCGAGCTCGCCCGGCGCTGCGAGGAGGCGGGCGTGTGGCTGCACGTCGATGCGGCGTATGCCGGCTCGGCCGCGGTCTGCCCAGAGTTTCGCTGGTGCCTGGACGGCGTCGAGCGTGCCGACTCGGTGGTGGTGAACCCGCACAAGTGGCTCTTCACGCCGATGGACTGCTCCGCCCTCTGGACGCGCCGCCCCGAGGCGTTCCACGAAGCCTTTGCGCTCGTGCCCGACTACCTCGCGGCGACCGAGGCCGCCGTCGACCTGAAGGACTACGGGCCTGCGCTCGGGCGGCGGTTCCGCGCGCTCAAGCTGTGGGCGGTGCTGCGCTGGTACGGCGCCGAAGGGCTGCGCGCGCTGATTCGCGAGCACGTGCGGCTCGCCCAGCTCTTCGCGGCGCTCGTCGAGGCCGAACCGGGCTGGGAGGTAGCCGCGCCGCATCCGTTCTCGACCGTCTGCTTCCGGCACGTCGAGGCCGACAACTTCGAGCTCGCCCGCGCTGCCACCGCAACCGGCGAGCTCTTCGTTGCGGCGACGAAGCTGCGCGGCCAGGACGTGATCCGGCTCGCGATCGGCAACGCCCAGACGACGGAGGACGACATCCGCCGCTCGTGGGAGGTGCTGCGCTCATGCGCTATCGCGCAGTAGTTTTCGATCTCTGGGAGACGCTGATCGACTGGGACCGCGAGTCGGCTGCGGCCATGCTGCACGAGGTGGACGCGCTCGTCGGCGACGGCTTCGGCGAGCGGTGGAACCGTTCGAGCACGCGCTACAACGCGCCGATCCGCGTCGCGCTCGCCGAGGCCGAGGTGCCCGAGGAGCTGCACGAGGAGATCTGCGCGCTGCGCCTGCGCTATCACCGGCGCGCGCTCGTCCCGCGCGAGGGGGCGGTCGAGACGTTGCGCCGGCTGCGCGAGGACGGCTACCTTGTCGGGCTGATCACGGTCTGTAGCGAGGACGTCGAGGTGCTCTGGCCGGAGTCGGAATTCGCGGGGCTCTTCGATGCCGAGGTGTTCTCGTCGAGTGTCGGCTACTCGAAGCCGGACCCGCGCATCTACCTTCATTGCTGCGAGCTGCTCGGCGTCGAGCCGCGCGAGGCTGTGTTCGTGGGCGATGGCGCGAACGACGAGCTGGCGGGCGCGCGGCAGGTCGGCATGGATGCGATCCTGATCCACCGCGAGGGCGAGGGGCCGCTCTGGCCGGGCCTCGACGACTGGGACGGGCCGCGCGTCACGTCGATCCCGGGCGTGCTCGACGTGCTCGAGCGATGAGCGTGTCGATCCGGCGCTCCGGCCGTGACGAGGAGGAGACGCACTTTGCGCTTCAGCGCGCGGCGTCGCTCGCCGGCCTGTCGCACATCTTCCCGCCTGACGAGGTCCCGTATCCCGACGATGCCGTGCGAGAGCGCTGGCGTGTGTTTCCCGGCGTGGTGCTCCTCGCGGAGCAGGAGCGCGTCGCGGTGGGTGTAGCAGCGATCGACGCATGCTGGCTGCACGGCCTCTACGTCACGCCGGAGGCGTGGGGCACGGGCGTGGCCCGCTCACTGCACGATGCAGCCCTCTCCGCGATGCCGGACTGCGCGGAAGTCAAGCTCTGGGTGCTCGAGGAGAATCGTCGTGCGCGCCGCTTTTACGAGAAGCACGGCTGGCGCCAAAACGGCGAGACGCGCGTCGTCGAGTACCCGCCAAGCCCGCTGGACGTCGGCTACTCGTTCATCCGCGAAGAGCCCTGAGGGCTGCGTCGTGCAGCGCGACGCGGTAGCGCCAGAACGCGTGACCGGTCGCGAGCAGGCGCTCGCGCAGCGGGCCTGCGAGCTCGTCGAGCGTGCCCCAGCGGGCGGCGGCGATCTCTTCCACGTCGCGCGGCGCGAGCACGGTGTCGTCGGTGCGCGCCAGGAACACATGCGTGCGCCACGGCACATCGAACGG
>PLDP01000046.1:0-1939 GCA_003136795.1 Actinomycetota bacterium | reverse complement strand
TCGGTGATGTCGCCGGCCCACTCCAGGTCGACCGGCTCGCCGTATTTCGCCCGGAGTGGCGCGAGGAGTTCGTCGGTGACGTGCACAATCAGGATCATGCCCCGCGTGCGCAGGCCCAGGCGCCAGGCGCCGGTGCTCGAACTGCTCGAGGCGACGCTGCCCGAGCTTCGGCGCGGCTTGACCGAATCGGCCGCTCGCACCCTCGCCTACGAGCTCTTCGAGAAGCTCGGCTTCGGCGCGGTCGCGGTCACGGACACGCACGAGGTGCTCGCGTTCGTCGGCGCGGGCGCCGACCATCACGGGGCGGGCGACCAGCCGATCCGGCCGGTCTACGAGGCGCTCGCCCAGGAGCGCCCGCTGCTCGCGCCGCTCGGGATCCGCACCGAGTGCGTGCACCCGGCCTGTCCGCTCGGCGCCGCGGCGGTCATTCCGCTGCAGCTGACCGACGGCCCGGCGGGCGCTGTCGTCGCGTATGCGACGGCGGGATCGCCGCTGGACGAGACCACCGTCGAGACGCTCGACCTGCTCGGCACGCAGCTCTCCGCGCAGCTCCAGCTGTCCGAGCTCCACTCGGCCACGACGACCGCGCTGCAGGCGCAGATGGAGCCGCACTTCGTCTTCAACGCGCTGAACACGATCGCGTCGTTCATCCGCACCGAGCCGGAACGCGCGCGCAAGCTCGTGCTCGCCTTCGCCGACCATCTGCGCAGCCGGCTCGCGCGGCCGGGTGAGTTCATCACGCTCGAGGAGGAGCTGCGACACGTGCGCAGCTACCTCGAGCTCGAGCAGGCGCGCTTCGGCGCGCAGCTCGAGGTGACGATCGACGCTGCGCCCGACGCGCTCGCGGTCCGGTTGCCGCCGCTCCTCGTGCAGCCGCTCGTCGAGAACGCGATCAAGCATGGCAAGACCGACCGAACGCTCCACCTGCTCGTGCGTGCACGGGTCCGGCGCGGGCGGCTGCGCGTGACGGTCCGCGACGACGGTCGCGGCATCGCCCGCGAGGTGATCGAGCGCGTGCTCGAGCCCGGCGTCGGTGTCGGCGACAGCACGGGCCTCGGCCTCGCGAACGTCAACCAGCGGTTGATCGCCCACTACGGCGAGAGCGTCCGGCTGCGCTCGTTCCCGTTCGGGACGGTCGTCCGGCTCGAGGTGCCGATTGAGGCGTAGGCTCGACGGAGCCGAACAAGGAGCGGAGGTACCGGCTTTGCCGGTGCCGGAGCGGGGCGCAGCGTGATCAGGGCTCTGTTGGTGGACGACGAGGCGCCGGCGCGGTCGGAGCTGCGCTACCTGCTCGCCGGCCACGACGTGCACGTCGTCGGCGAAGCAGGGAGCGCGCGCGAGGCGCTCGAGCTTGCACGCGAGCTCACGCCAGACGTCGTTTTCCTCGACGTCGAGATGCCCGGGCTGAGCGGCGTCGAGGCGGCGCCGCTCGTGCGCGAGCGCACCGACCCGCCGGCAGTCGTCTTCGTGACCGCGCACGAGCGCTACGCGGTCGACGCGTTCGCCGTCGAGGCGTTCGACTACCTGTTGAAGCCGGTCGATCCGGACCGGCTAGCGCGGGTCGTGGAGCGCCTGCAGGAGCGCTCGGTCGAGAACGTCCTGCCGGTCGAGAAGGTGCCCGTCGTCTCGGCAGGCGGCACCGAGCTGCTCGACTACGACCAGGTGCACTACGCGCAGGCGGACGGCGACTACAGCCGCGTGCACACCTACGACCGCTCGTACCTCTGCACGTCATCGCTCGGAGAGCTCGAGGAGAAGCTGCCCGCAGGCCGCTTCGCGCGCGTCCACCGCTCCTACCTCGTCAACCTGAGCAAGGTCGCGGGCGTTCGCCGTCCCTCGCCCGACCGCCTGCGCCTGCAACTCGCCGACGCGGAGCAGACAGAGCTCGACGTCGCGCGCCGCCAGGCGCGGCAGCTACGCGAACGCCTCGGCTTCTAGA
>PLDP01000031.1:4538-11029 GCA_003136795.1 Actinomycetota bacterium | reverse complement strand
GGCCGAGGCGAACCGCCTGCAGGGGCGCATCAGCAAACGCGAGCGCCGTTTCCTCGCGTTGCTCGCCGCCGCGGTCGTCCTCGGGCCGGCGGGCGCGTTGCTCGTCGCCGGCAACGGCAGCGACGCGGCGACGCCGACCGACTGCGTCAACGTCGACCAGGCAGGTGTGATGGGCGGCGGCACCTGGCACCTCTGCGGCACGAGCGCGGTTGCCTTCTGCCGTCGACACGCCGGCGAGAGCAGTCAGGTGACCGCACAGTGCCGGCGGCTTTCTCTCAGCTCTCGATCGTGACGAGCGTGCCGATCGGCGTGTACGGCCACACCTTGGCCGCCGTTGCGAGTGGGAGCTCGACGCAGCCGAGGCTCTGAGGCGTGCCGAACGACGCGCGGTTGAAGGAGTGCAGCGCGTCGCCGCCGTGGAAGTAGCTGATCCAGCGAATTCCCGGATCGTGGTAGTGGGAGCCGTCCGGGTTCCTGCCGCTCATCGTGCCGACCGCGATGTGCTCGAAGACCGGATACGTGCCGAGTTGGGTGGGCGCCGCAGGCACACCGGTGTTCCCCGGCGAGGTGAGGACGACACGCCCGTTGTGCCAGAGCGTCAGCAGCTGCGGCACGTCACGGTGGACGTACACATAGGTATAGCCACCGCCGTGCCGCGTTCCCGCGATCGCGTCGGTAAGGAGCGCGCGCCAGACCTGCGGGCCGGCGACCCCGTCGACCGCAAAACCGTGGACGTCCTCGAACATCATCACCGCGCCGCGGGTGATCTGGTTCGGCCGGCCGGGGATCCAGAGGCGTTGCAGTTCGGGCGGCGTCTGCGCGTAGCGCCACGTGAACGTTCCGGCGGGCGGGGTGACCGCGGCGCTCACCTCGGCCAGCGGCTGCCGTGGCACCGGATCGCCGGCCGCATGCCAGTAGAGCGGCAGGTAGCCGGCCGCGGCCAGGAGCTGCTGGAGGCGAAGGAAGCCGGCGCCGGCGACGTTCCAGTCGATCGCGCGCGCAGGCGTCGCGCCCGAGCCCGCGGCCGCGACGCCGAGCTCGCGCGGAAGCCCGAGGCGCAAGGCGGCCGCGAGCGGGAAGCCGAAGCCGCTCGGCGTGAAGATCAGGGTGTGGCTGTCGCTCGTGCTCCAGCTGCCCGGCACGCGGGTCGAGAAGCGAGGCCGCGCGGCGCCGAGCGCCTTGCCGAGCGGCTGCGAGAACGTCAGCCGGATCGGGGCGCTGGGCGAGATCGCTCCACCTTGCGACGGGCTGACGAGGACGACCGGCAGCCGGGAGACGGGGAACCAGGTGACGAGGGCGGGCGCGCCGAGCCGCTCCCAGCGCCGTGCCGCGCTCGAGACCTCGACCGTGCCCGACGGCGTCTGGGGGCCGAGCGAGAACGCCCGCCGGCCGGCGGCCGAGACGGCCCGCTGGAGGCTTCCGATCCGATAGGAGACGCTCTCGACGGGCTCCGCGAATCGGAGCTGCAGCGCCGCGTGCGGAGCGAGTGTCACCCACCGCTCCGTCAGGCGGGCGAGCGGCGTGTGCAGCGTCAGGCGCTCGGTGCGGCTGCGCCCGAGAGCCCAGCCGAGCCACCCCGGACGGCGCACGACGACGACAACCGTGACGGCCTCGCCCGGCGCGAGCAGGGCCCGGGGCAGCAGCCGGCCGCCGCTGACCGAGAGCGGGATCGGTGCACCGCCGGGCCCGAAGGCGCGCGCCGACACGAGCGACCCGCCGAGCGGCTGCACCTCGACCCGGGCGAGCGCGACGTCGTCTCCCGCGAGCGTCGCCCCGGACCACCAGAGAACGGCCGCCCCCACCGCTACCGCCGCGACGGCGACCGCGGCGAGGGCCAGCACGGCCCACCTGCCTCGCATCGATGTTGATCCCATTTGCAGAAACCTACGTACCGCGCGCGGCCCGGTCTCAACCCGATCAACCATTAGCTCTGTTCCAGAGCTATTATCCGGGTGTGAGTCTCCCGGCGACAACGACAGGCGAGCGGCGGGCAGCCGACGAGCTGCTCGCGGTGCTCGCGTCGATCAGGCGAACCGGACGCCGCTACAGCGCGCGCCCGGTCGAGCTCTCGTCGCTGACCGGTTCGCAGCTCGAGCTCGCGCGCCTGGTGCGCAGGCAGCCCGGCATCTCGATCGCGAGCGCGGCGGAGGAGCTGCGGCTCGCCCCGAACACCGTGAGCACCCTCGTGGGCGAGCTCACCGCCGCCGGCCTCTTGCTTCGGAGCGTCGACCCGTCCGACCGCCGGGTTGCGCGGCTCGCGCTGTCACCGTCGCTCGAGCGCAAGATCGACGCCTGGCGCGATCGTCGCGCAACCGCGCTCGGCGCCGCGCTGCAGCGTCTACCGAACGACGAACAACGGCGGATCGAGCTTGTGCTGCCCGCGCTCGCGCGCCTTGCGAGCGAGCTCGATGCGGTGGGCGCCACGCAATGAGCAGCGTCCCGGCAGTCGAGATCCACGGCCTGCGACATCGCTTCGGCGATCACGTCGCCGTCGACGGCGTCGATCTCGTCGTGGAGCAGGGCGAGGTGTTCGGGCTCCTCGGACCGAACGGTGCGGGCAAGACGACGCTGATCCGCGTGCTGAACACACTGCTCCCGATTCAGGAAGGCAGCGTCACCGTGCTCGGGCGCGACATCCGCCGCTCGAAGATGGCCGTGCGGCGCGTGCTCGGCTACGTCCCACAGCAGCTCTCGATCGAAGCGGCGCTGACCGGCCGCGAGAACGTCTCCTGGTTCGCGCGCCTCTACGACGTCCCGCGGCGCGAGCGCAAGCAGCGCGTCGCGGACGCCCTCGATGCGATGGGCCTGACCGACACCGCAGACCGGCTCGCCGGCACGTACTCCGGCGGCATGGTGCGGAGGCTCGAGCTCGCCCAGGCGCTGATCAACCGGCCTGCGCTGCTCGTGCTCGATGAGCCGACCGTCGGGCTCGATCCCGTCGCGCGCGACGGCGTCTGGCGGCGCGTCGAGGAGCTGCGGCTCGCAACCGGAATGACCGTGCTGCTGACGACGCACTACATGGAAGAGGCCGAAGCGCTCTGCGACCGGGTGGCGCTGATGCACCTCGGCACGCTTCGCGCCATCGGCGAGACGGACGAGCTGCAACACGAGCTCGGACCGGACGCGACGCTCGAGGATGTGTTCCGCCACTACACCGGCGACACGCTCGAGGGCGCCGAGCTCGTGAAGGGAGGCCTCCGTGAAGTCCGTCGTACTCGCAGGACCGCAGGCCGGGTCGGCTGAGCCGCCGAGCGTCGGGCCGAACATCTGGCGCCGATTCCCGAGCCGCGCCGCGACGTTCTGCATCGTCGAGCTGCAGAAGCTGAGCCACGACCGCACCGAGCTCTTCACGCGCGCGGTGCAGCCTGTGTTGTGGCTGCTCATCTTCGGCGAGACGTTCAACCGCATCCACGCGATCCCGACCGGGAACGTCCCCTACCTCGACTTCCTCGCGCCGGGGATCATCGCGCAGTCGGGCCTGTTCGTCGCGATCTTCTACGGCATTCAGATCATCTGGGAGCGCGACGCCGGCGTGCTCACGAAGCTTCTCGTCACGCCCACTCCACGCTCGGCGCTGATCGTCGGGAAGTCGTTCGCGGCGGGGATCCGCGCGCTGGCGCAGGTGATCGTCGTGCTCATCTTGTCGGCGATCCTCGGCGTCTCGCTCAGCATGAACCCGCTGAACATCCTCGGCACGTTCGCGATCGTNNTTCGCGTCGAACGCGCTCTACCCGGTGAGCATCATGCCGGCGTGGCTGCGCGTCCTCAGCAAGGTGAACCCGCTGAGCTACGAAGTGGACGCGTTGCGCGGCATGCTGATCGGCTCACCGGCCAACCTCGGGCTCGACTTCGCCGTGCTCGCGGCAGCCGTCCTCGTCGGCATCACGACCGCGTCGTCGCTCGTCGACCGCCTCGCGCGCTGAGCGCGGCTCAGCCGTAGGCGAGGCCGTGGCCGAACGACCAGAGCGGATCCGCCGAGTCTCCGGGGACGTCCGGTTTTTGCGCCCGCACCGCCTCCATCGACGAGGGGAGCTCGAAGGGCAGGCGACCCTCCGGCGCCGTCTGTCCGAAGAGCACGTCGAGTACCGCCTCGTCGGATGCGCCGAACACGGCAACGACCGCGGCGCACGCCTCGGCGAGCTCGGGAATCACCGCGGGGCGCTCGAGGTGCAGCACGAGGACGGTCGGCACGGTCTGCGCCAGCTCGAGCAGCTGCCCGAGCTCCGGCTCCTTGAAGTCGAGGTCGCCGGCGTGGAAGACGCTCTCGATGAAGGTCTTATCGCGCGGCTCGAACGGGGCTCCCCGGCGGACGACGGCGACATCCGCGTCTTCCGGCCGCTCGACGACCTCGCCGTAGGAGGCCGCCGCCTCGGGCGAGACACCGTCGAGGTAGAGGCGCGGCCGGCCGGCGAGCGGTAGCCGCCCGTCGTTTCTCACGAGCACCGCCGATCGCCGCTGTGCGCGGTCGCCGGCCGCCTGGAACTCCGCGCAGCCGCAGATGCGCTCGGCCTCGTCGGGGTCGACGTACGGGTCATCGAAGAGCCCGAGCCGGAACTTGTCGCGCAGCAGGCGGCGCGCCGACTCGTCGATGCGCGACTCCGAGACACGGCCCGCGCGCACGAGCTCGACCAGCAGCTCGGGCAGGGTCTCTCCGCCAAGCTGGTCGCAGCCGGCGTCGAGGATCTTCACGAGCCGATCCTCCGGGCCGAGCTCCTCGACGCCCCAGCACTTGGCGGCGAAGACCGATCCGTCCGACATCGGGGCGTCGGTGATGAGCCCCCAGTCGGTGCAGACGACGCCGTCGAAGCCGTAGCGCTCGCGCAGCAGGCCCGTGATCGCGTCACGGTTGAAACCGAAGCCGACTTCCTCGAGCGGTGTTCCGACCGGGCGCCCGTAGTACGGCATGATCTGCGCGGTCCCGGCCTCGAAGGCCGCCTCGAACACGCGCAGGTGGTAGTCGAACATGCCGCCGGGATAGACCTGATCCTTGCCGTAGGAGAAGTGCGGGTCCTCGCCGTCCCGTTGCGGGCCGCCGCCGGGGAAGTGCTTGGTCATGCACGCGACGGAGTGCACCCCGAGCCGCTCGCCCTGGAAGCCGCGGATGTAGGCGGCGACGAGACGCGCGGCGAGCTCTGCGTCCTCGCCGAAGGTGTGCATGGTCCGCGCCCAGCGCGGCTCGGTCGCCAGGTCGGCCATCGGGTGCAGCGCGACGTGGATGCCGACGGCCCGGTACTCGCGCCGCGCGATGTCGCCGAACTCGCGCATCGTCTCCTCGTCGCGGAGCGCTCCGAAGCCGATCGGCTCGGGCCAGTGCGAGAAGCCGCCCGCCGACCAGCTCGCGCCGAGGTTCTCGGCGAAGCTGTGGCGCGGATCCGACGAGATCGTGACCGGGATACCCAGCCGGGTCGATTCGGCAAGCCGCTGGATCCGGTTCTGCCACTCGGCGTGGAGCCGCGGCTCGGGCGCGTAGTAGATGTTGAAGTGGTTGAGGTGGCGCCCGGCGACGAGCTCCTCGGTGTTGCCGCCGGAAAATTCGCCGCCTTCCTTCAGCAGCGTCCCGTCGCTATTCATGAGGATCGGCGGGTGGAACATCAGCCCGGCCTTCTCCTCGAGGGTCATCTGCGCGAGGAGGTCCTCGACGCGCTCCTCGACCGGCCGCGACGGATCCTCGTACGGATCCAGGCGGCCGTTCCCGTTCAGGTCCCGGAACGTGATGGCCAACAGTCAATCACCTCGGAGCCGCGCGAAACGGTCCGGCTTCCCGAGCAGCGACCCGTCCACCGACAGCCGGCGCGCGGGCCGGAGTGCGAGCGCGAGGCTCGGCAGACCGAGCGCGCTGTCCCGCACGAGCGCCGCCCACCCGACCTTTTCCTTGAGCGCCGCGCCGAAGCAGCCGCAGTCGAGCGAGAGGCCGCGTGCCCACGCCTGGGCGATCGCGATGATNNACGCCGACGCCCGCTTCGACGAACGGCAGCGCATAGGCGAACGGCGCCTCGAGTGCGCCCGGGAGGAGCTGGTAGGCGTTGACCTGCGCATGGAAGTGCTCGAGGTCGACGATCTTGGCGATCCCGGCGAACAGCCAGATCCCGGCGGCGACCAGCCTGACCGCGAGACCGACCCACGGCAGCACGTCGTCCCTACGCACGCGCCGTGCGGTTCAGCTCCTGCCGCAGGAGCGCGTCGGGCTGCTCACCGTCGGAGCGCCAGGCGATCCGGCCCTTCGCGTCGACGATGTAGAACGTCGGGAACGCTTCGACCTTGTACGCGTTCGTGACCGGACCGGCCGCGCCGGCGCTGTGGAAGCTCCCGGCGTGTGAGCTCGGATCGAGGAGCACCGGGTAGGTCAGCCCGAAGTAGCGGTGGAATGCGAACACACTCGCCGCGTCTTCGCCGTCGGCGTTGATCGAGGCGAACGCGTACTTCGTCTTGAGCAGCCCGCTGAAGATCTGTTCGAGGTGCGGCGCCTCGGCCGCGCAATGCGGGCACCAGGT
>PLDP01000031.1:0-4503 GCA_003136795.1 Actinomycetota bacterium | reverse complement strand
GCGTTGCGATCGCCCTGCGACGGAGCGGCCGCCGGCGGGGCCTTGGAGCTCGACCGCGTGGCGACGAGCACGCCGACGACGATCGCGACGACGACCGCAGCGCCCACGGTGATCAACAGGACCGATCTCTGGGTGACACGCGGCTGCTGCTTGCCGACCGGCGGTGGGGCCTTCCGGCGAGCGGCCTTCGTCCTAGCTGCCTTGCCCATCTCGTGCCTCCCGACGATCAGCGAGCGGAACGGTTCCTCGAGCGGAACGGTAACGGTCCGCGGCGCGACACCGCCTTCCGGCAAGACTAGACTCGTTCTCGTGGCCGATCCGCTCCAGCAGCTGCGCGACAACGTCGCCGCCGCTCCGCCGGCGCCGGAGTCGATGTCCGCCTATCTGACGAAGGTGCGCGAACGTGCGTACACGGTCACCGACTCGGACGTCGAGGCGCTGAAGGCCGCCGGGCTGACCGAGGACGAGATCTTCGAGCAGACCGTCGCCGCCGCGATCGCCCAGGGCCTGCGGCGGCTCGACAAGGCACTCGAGGTGATCGGATGAGGCTCGACGTCGTCGACCACGGCCACGCCCCGAACGAGGCCGCGTTCCTCGCCGAGATCCGGGAGCGCAGCGGCCGCGAGCCGCTCGGCGTCGTGAAGACGCTCCTCTACCGCCCGGAGCTCTTCGGCCTCCCGTTCTCGGAGTCGCTCGACCACACGATGCGCGGCCCGTCCGACTGGAGCGCCGGCGAGCGCGAGCTCTTCGCAGGATTCACGTCGTTACTGAACGAGTGCCCGTTCTGAACGGGCTCCCACGGCGCAGTTGCGTCGTACGCGCTCGGTGAGGAAGTCTGGCAGGCGGTCGTCGACGACTGGCGCACGGCGCCGCTTCGTCCCGAGCTCGCAGCCACGCTCGTCTTCCTCGAGAAGCTGACGCTCCGCCCCGACGAGCTGACCCCGGCCGACGCCGGAGAGGTCCGCGCCGCGGGCGTGTCCGACCAGGCGCTGCGCGACGCGGCAGCCGTCTGCGCGTCGTTCAGCATGATCGTCCGCCTGGCCGACTCGTTCGGCTGGGACGTCCCGACCTGGGACTCGCTCACGGCACGCGCCCCTGCGATGCTCGAGGGCGGCTACGCCCTGGGGGCGATCCAGAAGCGCTAGGACGCGAGGTAGATTGGGCGGATGACCAACGCGACGCTGCAAACAAACCACGGCGCCATCGAGATCGAGCTCTTCGACGACGATGCGCCCAAGACGGTCGGAAACTTCAAGAAGCTCGCGCAGGACGGCTTCTACGACGGCGTGATCTTTCACCGCGTGATCCCCGACTTCATGATCCAGGGCGGCGATCCGACGGGCACCGGCTCCGGCGGCCCCGACTACCAGTTCGAGGACGAGTTCAACGACCACAAGGTCGAGCGTGGCGCACTGGCGATGGCGAACGTCGGGCCGAACACGAACGGCTCACAGTTCTTCATCGTCACCGCGGACGCATGCGCCTGGCTCGACGGCAAGCACACCGTCTTCGGCCGGGTCACCTCGGGGATGGATGTCGTCACCGCGATCGAGCAGGTCGAAACCGGCCGCGGCGACCGCCCGCGCGAGGACGTGCGCATCGAATCGGTGTCGCTCGCCTGACGATGAGCGAGAACACTCCGCCGGAGCCGACGACCGACATCCGCTGCCCGCACTGCAAGAAGACGTTCAGCGCGAATCTGATGGACGGCAGGGCCGAGCGCTACCGCGGCTTCAAGTGCCCGCACTGCCGCCTGTTCGTGCCGGCAGCCCGAATCAAGCCCTAGGCGGCGGCTGCCGATACGAACCGGGTGACCGCCGACGCTGTCCTGCCCGCAGTTCCCCGAACGCTTGCCCTGACCCGCGGCCTCACCGCGCGCGTCGGGCTGACCCTGCTCGTCGTCGGCTCCCTCGCGGTGCGCGTGGTCGCCTCCGCGGCGCACCCCGTCCCCCGCTACTTCCCCGACGAATACCTCTACACGGCAATCGCGCGGGCGCTCGGGTCCGGCCACCTACCCACCGTCCGCGGCAGCGCCGCGCACTTCCCGGCGCTCCTCGAGCCGCTGCTCGCGGCTCCTCTGCAGGCGTTCTTCTCGCCCGAGCTGGCGTACCGCCTGACGCAGGTCGAGAACGCGCTCCTGATGTCGCTCGCCGCGGTGCCGGTGTACCTGCTCGCCCGCCGTCTCTCGCTCTCCGCGGGCTACGCGCTCACCTGCGCGGCGTTCGCGCTGCTGATCCCGGATCTCGTCTACGCGTCGTACACGCTCGCCGACCCCGTTGCCTACCCGTTCGCGCTCGGCGCGATCGCGGCCGCTGTTGCCGCGCTCGAGCGGCCGACGCGGCGCGGCCAGCTGCTCTTCCTCGCGCTCGCGTTCCTCGCCACCTTCGCGCGGGTGCAGTACGTCGTCCTGCCCGCGGCGTTCGTGGTCGCGGCGTTCGCCGTCGACCGCCTCCGCGCGTTTCGCACGCAGCGGCTGCCCCTCGCGCTCATCAGCGCGCCCGTGCTCGCCGCGCTCGCTCTCGGGCCCTCCCATGCGCTCGGCTACTACTCGCGCGTCGTGCACCTGCACGTCGGCGGCGCGTTGCTGCACTGGGCCGCGAGAGACCTCCTCCTGCTTGCGCTCGCGTCGGGTGTCGTGCTCGTGCCGGGCGCGCTGGCCGGGCTCGTGCGGGCCCGGGGCCGCGGCGAGACGGCCTTCGCCGCGTTCGCCGCGGTGTTCACGGCGGGACTGCTGCTCGAGGCCGCGCTGTATGCGTCGAACGGATCCGACCGCTTCCAGGAGCGTTATCTCTTCGCGCTGCTGCCGCTCGTGCCCGTCGCGTTCGGGCTGTATCTGAAGAACGGCCGTCCGCTGCGCCTGCCGGTCGCGCTGCTTTCCGTCGTGTTGCTCGCGCTGTCGGCGCGCGTGCCGCTCTCGGGCTACGCCGAGGCGCTCGGCAAGACCGACTCGCCGTTTCTCTTCGCCCTGTTCCGGCTCGAGCGCTACGTCGGCACGGCCAACGGCTCGCTGATCTTCGCCGTCGTCATCGCGTTCGGGGCGCTCGGCGCCGTCGCCGTCTCACGTGGCGTGGGAGCCCGGCTCGCCGTCGGCGGCGCGCTCGCGTTTGCCGCGCTCGCATCGCTCGGTGCGGTCGTCAACGATGCGTCGAACGCGCGACAGATCCGCCACGACTACCTGCCCGCCAACCCGTCGTGGGTCGACGCATCCGGCCTCAGCAACGTGACGCTCATCCAGACGGTCGGCTCGCCGCCCGCCCGCGCGATCGAACAGCTCTATTGGAATCGCAGCGTCACTCACGAGGCTCTCCTCGGCGACGCGCTGCCGACCGACGTCTACGCCGCGCCGCGCATTCACGTCGCGGCCGACGGCACGCTCACCGGTGTGTCCGGCAACGTACTCGTGCAAGGGTACGCCGCAACGGCTCGCTTCCAGAACGCAACGCTCCTGTCGCGCGCCGGCAGCTTCTCGCTCTGGTCGTCAGAGACCGCGCCGAAGCTCTCGCTGCTCGAGCAGGGCCGCTATTCGGACAGCTGGCTCGCCCGCTCCGGCCGGCTCTCGGTCTGGCCCGACGCGACTGGCCGCTCGCGCGGGACGGTTCACTTCACGCTGAGCTTGCCGCGCGGCTCACAACCGGTGACGGTCCGCTTCGGCAAGGTGCATTACCTCGTCGAGCCGGGCGAGGACACGGACATCGTCTACACGATCGACGCGCGCGGCCCGTGGTCGCTCGCGTTCAAGGCGCAGAGCGGCCGGTACCTCGACGACCTGCGCTCGGTGAGCGTGCAGTCGACGCCGCCGGTGCTGGAGCGCTGGGGCGCCCCGGCCGTGCGCGCCACCACCGCGGCCTAACTCGCTAACTAGACGCAGTCGCGAAGCGCTTGGGCCTCGGGGAGGCTCTCGAGCTTCTTCAGCGTGTTGTTCTCGATCTGCCGGATGCGCTCGCGCGTCACGCCGAAGGCCTTGCCGACCTCCTCGAGCGTGCACGGCTGGCCGCCGGTCAGGCCGAAGCGGAGCTCGATCACCTGCCGCTCGCGCTCGGGCAGCGAGGCGAGTGCGGTTTCGATGTCGGAGCGGCGCAATGTCAGCGACGCAGCCTCGTCCGGCGTCTCCGTGTTCTCGTCCTCGACGAAGTCACCGAGCTCCGAGTCCTCTTCCTCACCGATCGGCTTCTCGAGCGACACCGGATGCTGCGCCATGCGCAGGATCTCGCGCACCTCGTCGGTCGTCATCTCGAGCTCTTCGGCGATCTCCTCGGGCTTCGGCTCGCGGCCGAGGCGCTGCACGAGCTGCCGCTCGATGTGCACGACCTTGTTGAGCTTCTCGACCATGTGCACGGGAATGCGGATCGTCCGCGCCTTGTCGGCAATCGCGCGGGTGACCGCCTGGCGGATCCACCACGTCGCGTACGTCGAGAACTTGTAGCCCTTGCGGTAGTCGAACTTCTCCACAGCGCGGATCAGGCCGAGCGAACCTTCCTGGATCAGGTCGAGGAAGCTGAGGCC
>PLDP01000146.1:4911-16917 GCA_003136795.1 Actinomycetota bacterium | reverse complement strand
CTGGGCCAGTGACCTTACGCCAGAGCGACGAGGCAAACGGATCGAAACTCGTGAATCAGATTCAGTCTCCTCCGGACAGAGCCGAATGTGCGAATTGCGAGCCGGGCTCATCGCGCGCACGCTTCGCTGATGTCCGACTCTCTGATCGAACGCGCGGAGGTCGTTGCTCTACTCTTCAATGTGAGCGACATCGCCGCCACGCTCACATCGATCGAACGACTGCTAGGAGAAGACGATGGCGAAGAAGAAGCTGACGAAGGCTGAGCGCGAGGAGATGAATGCGCGGCACGAACGCGTCCTTGCAAACGCCCAGCGCACACGCGAACTCGCAGAGCGGGCGCAGGCGAAGCTCGAAGCCCAAACGCGCGCCTAGTCGAACGACATCGCCTCCTCGAGCGCCCGGCGCTGGGCGAGGGCACGGTTGACCGCGTTCACGACCGCGCGTAGCGACGCGGTAACGATGCTCGGATGGATGCCGACGCCCCAGACGAGATCGTCGTCGATGTCGGCCTCGATGTAGGCGGCCGCCGTTGCGTCGGCGGCGGCGGCCATTGCGTGCTCGTGGTAGTTGCGGATGCGAATCGCGATCCCGAACTGTTGCTCGAACGCGTCGACGAGTGCGGCAATCGGCCCGTTCCCGGACCCGCTGACCTCCTGCGCCGCGCCGTCGACGACGAACTCCGCCACGATCTGATCCGTCTCGCCGCTCGAATGCGTGTACGACTCGAGCTTGTAGGGGCCGACGTGCGCGAGGTAGTGCTCGTGGAACGCCGCGAGGAGCTCGTCCGCGGTCAGCTCGTCGCCGCGCGCGTCGGTGATCGCCTGCACCTTCTGTGCGAAATCGACCTGTAGCCCGCGCGGCAGCTCGAGGCTGTGCTCGGTCTCCATCAGGTAAGCGACACCGCCCTTGCCCGACTGCGAGTTGACTCGGATGATCGCCTCGTAGCTGCGGCCGAGATCGGCCGGGTCGATCGGCAGATACGGAACGTCCCAGAGCGCCGAGCTGTCCCGCTGCTGCGCGTGCATCCCTTTCTTGATCGCGTCCTGGTGCGACCCGGAGAACGCCGTGTAGACGAGCTCGCCGACCCAGGGGTGGCGCGGGTGGATCGGCAACTCGTTGCACGACTCGACGATCGCCTTCGCCTCGTCGAGCCGCGACAGGTCGAGCTGCGGATCGACGCCCTGCGTCAACAGGTTCAGCGCGATCGTGATCAGATCGACGTTGCCCGTCCGCTCGCCGTTGCCGAAGAGCGTCCCTTCCACCCGGTCGGCTCCCGCCATCAGGCCGAGCTCGGCTGTCGCGACGGCGGTGCCCCGGTCGTTGTGCGGGTGGACGCTCACCAGGATGCTGTCGCGCTTCGAGACGTGCCTCTGGAACCACTCGATGCGGTCCGCATAGATATTCGGGGGAAACGCCTCGACCGTCGTCGGGAGGTTGACGATCATTCGCTCCTCGGGTGTGGGTTGCCACACGTCGATCACCGCTTCGCAGATCTCGAGCGCAAACTCGAGCTCGGTGCCGTGGAAGCTCTCGGGCGAGTACTCGAAGACGATCTCCGTGTCCGTGCGCGCCGCGAGCTCCTTGCAGAGCGCGGTTGCTCGAACGGCGAGCTCCACGATGCCGGCCTCGTCCAGCCGAAAGACGACGCGCCTCTGCACGGTCGACGTCGAGTTGTAGAGGTGGACGATCGCGCGCCTGGCGCCCTCGATCGCCTCGTAGGTCCGCTCGATCAGCCCGGGGCGGGCCTGCGTCAGTACGGCAATCGTCGTGTCGGCGGGAATGCGATCCTCGTCGATCAACTTGCGGACGAATTCGAAGTCCGTCTGCGAGGCGGACGGGAAGCCCACCTCGATCTCCTTCACCCCAAGCTCGACGAGCAGGTCGAACATGCGCTGCTTGCGCGCGGAGTCCATCGGCTTGACGAGCGACTGGTTTCCGTCGCGCAGGTCGGTCGAGCACCAGATCGGGGCGCGGTCGACGACCCGGTCCGGCCAGGTGCGGTCGGGCAGGTCAACGGTCGTATAGGGGCTGTACTTCCAGTAGGGCATCGGCATGGTGACGGCTCCTCCAGTGGGCGGACTTCTCCCGGCGGTGCGGGAAACGCGGACGGATATGTCGCGTGGTCGGCTCCCCTAGGGGAGGAGGAGCAGGGCAAGCGCGCGCAGGCCGATCGTGCTGCCGGCCGCGTGGAGATTCAGGCGCTTTCCAGTCATCGCTTCCAAAAGCATAGGGACCGGCGCCCGGTTTGGCAACGAGTCGCTATACCTTTTATAGCTTGACAACATAGAACCTTGTCGGCACACTGAAAAGACGATGACTCGTTCAGCCCGCGTACTCGAGCTCCGGACGCCGCTTGCGGCGCAGTTGCTCGTGCTCGGGTTCATCATTCTTACGATCATCGTCATTCTCCCCCGCTAGGGGGAGAATTCGCTCACGCGGCCAGTTGACGCCGCATACGCCGACCTCACTTGAGGAGTAGTGCGCCCGCGAGAGCGGGCCCGACGTAAGGAGCGAGACAGTGCGCAAGGCCCAGAAATCCCAGAACACATTGAGCGCCGGCGAGCAGTCGCCCGGCGTCGGCCTGCGCGCAAACCCGACTCACGACCCTTCCCAGGAGGTCCACGCATGAAGACTGTTGCTTGTCTGGCGGGGGACGGTGTCGGGCCGGAGTTGATGGCGGCCGCGACGCGCGCCCTCGACCGGGTGGCCGAGCTCCACTCGTTGCAGCTCGACGACGTCCATCTGCCGTTCGGGGGCGAAGGCGTCACCCGGACGGGACATCCGCTCCCGCCCGAGACCCGGGCCGGCTACCGCGACGTGGACGCAATCCTCGTCGCGTCGCCCGACAACCCGGCGCTCGAGGGCGTGAAGGCCGACCTCGAGCTCGCCTGGCGCGTGGCTCGCGTGCAGCTCGGCGGCGGCGGCGACCTCGTGATCACCGGCCCGGTCGGCGAGTGGGCGAACAGAATCGCGCTCGCGCGGGCGTTCTCGAGCACCGCCGCGAGGCGCGGCCACGTGGTCTGCGTGGGCGAGTCCACCGACTGGCGGGCCTCGGTCGAGGCCGAACGCGCCCGCTGGAGCGGGCTCGAGGTCGAGGAGGCATCGCTCGGTGAGGCGCTCATCCGGCTGCGCGAACGGCCCGACTCGCTCGACGTGGTCGCCACCGAGGCGCAGCTCGTCGACGCGATGGTCGACGCAGCCGCGCACTTCGCAGGCTCACACGCGTCGGTTGCCCAGGCCTTCCTGCCGGATGAAGGGCCGGGCGTGTTCTTCCCCGGTGCGAGCGAATCCGGCGATATCGCCGGATTCGGCGTCGTCGACCCGCGCGGGATGCTGCTCACGGCGTCGTTGATGCTGGCCGAGGGCCTCAAGCGCCGGTCGGCGTCGCGCACGCTCGAGCGGGCGGTCGGCGCAGCGACCAAGCGGAACGGTGCGGCCATGGACGACACGCGTTCGTTCACCGACGCCGTGATCGAGCTGCTGCCGCAGTCGAGGATCGACATGGAGCACTTCGACGAGGTGTGGGCTTGACCCGCGGCACCCGGATGCTCGGATCGGACGCGATCCTGCGCTCGCTCGAGCTCGAGGGGGTCGACGTCGCATTCGGGATCCCCGGCGGCGCGATCCTGCCGACCTACGACGCGATCGCGCGTGGGACCTCCGTGCGGCACGTGCTTGCCCGCCACGAACAGGGCGCCGGCCACATGGCAGAGGGTTACGCGCGCGCTTCGGGGAAGGTGGGCGTCGCCATCGCCACCTCGGGGCCGGGGGCGACGAACCTGGTCACCCCGATCGCCGACGCGTGGATGGACTCGACTCCGCTCGTCTGCATCACCGGCCAGGTGCGCTCGTCGCTGATCGGCACCGACGCGTTCCAGGAGATCGACGCCACCGGCATCACGATGCCGATCGTCAAGCATTCGTGGCTCGTTCAGGACGTCGAGGAGCTGCCGGGCGTCCTCAGGGCCGCGTTCCACGTCGCGCGCACGGGCCGGCAAGGCCCGGTGCTCGTCGACGTCGCCAAGGACGTGCAGGAAGCCGAGTTCGACTTCGCCTACCCGGACGACGTCGACCTGCCGGGCTGGAAGCCCCCGCACAAGGTTCACGCGCGGCAGATCCGCGAAGCGGCGTTGGCGATCGCCGCGTCGGAGCGGCCGATCATCTACGCGGGCGGCGGCGTGCTGAACGCCGACGCGTGCGTCGAGCTCCGAGCCCTCGTGGACTCGGCGAAGCTGCCTGCGGTCGTGACGCTGATGGGCAAGGGCTGCCTGCCCGACTCGCACCCGCTCAACTACGGGGCGCCCGGCATGCACGGCTCCAAGTTCGCGAACTGGGCGCTGAACAAGGCCGATCTCGTGATCGCGGTCGGCTCCCGCTTCGACGACCGCGTCACGGGCAAGCTCTCCGCCTTCGCCCCGGGCGCGAAGGTGATCCATTTCGACATCGATGCGGCCGAGGTCGGGAAGATCCGCCACGCGGAGATCCCGGTCGTCGGTCCGCTCAAGCTCGCGCTGGCGCAGCTCGCCGAGGAGGTGCGCGCCGTTGCCGCAGACGGTAGCGCCACTCGTGACCCCTGGCTGCGTCAGCTCGAGGATTGGCGCGCGCGGTTCCCGTTCCGCTATGCGAAGGCGGACGGGCAACTGAAGCCGCAAACCGCGGTCGAGGCACTCCGCGACCTCGCCGGGGATCGTGACGACATCATCTGGACGACGGGCGTCGGCCAGCATCAGATGTGGGCGATGCAGTACCTCGTCTGCGACCGGCCGCGGTCGTTCATCACCTCCGGCGGCCTCGGGACGATGGGCTACGGGCTGCCGGCCGCGATCGGCGCCAAGGCGGCACGGCCCGACGCCACCGTCGTCTGCATCGACGGGGACGGGTGCTTCCAGATGACCTGCCAGGAGCTCGCGACCGCGGCGCTCGAGCGGCTGCCGATCGTGGCGGTCGTGCTCAACAACGGCTGGCTCGGGATGGTGCGGCAGTGGCAGGAGATGTTCTACGACGAGCGCTTTGCGCAGACGCACTTGACGCACGCCGTGCCCGACTACGCACAGCTCGCGGAGGCCTACGGCTGCGCGGGCTTCACGGTCGAGAACGAGGAGCAGCTCGAGGATGCGCTGAGCGCGGCGTTCAACGCCGGCCGCAGCGCCGTCGTCGACGTGCGCTGCGATCCGGAGGAGAAGGTCTTCCCGATGGTCCCGGCCGGTGCCGCCGCCATCGACGTGATGGAAGCGCCCGAAGAGGAGGTGCGGGCATGAGCCGTAGGCTCGACGGAGGCTCCAAAGAGCGGAGGCGCCGGCTTGGCCGGCGCCGGGAGCGGGCTTGAGCGCACATACGATCTCCGTCAGGCTGGAGAACAAGCCGGGCGCGCTGGCGCGGGTCTCGCAGCTCTTCTCGCGGCGCGGCTACAACATCCAGAGCCTCGCCGTCGGGCCGACCGAGCACGCCGACATCTCGCGCCTGACGCTGCGCGTCGACTGCAACGAGCACTCGCTCGAGCAGATCGAGAAGCAGATGCACAAGCTCGTCAACGTCCTCCGTGTGACGGAGCTGCGGCCCGAAGAGGCCGTCGAGCGTGAGCTCGCGCTCTTCACCGTCAGCGTCTCCACCGACAAGCGCGCCGAGCTCGTCGCGCTCAGCCAGGTCGCAGGCGCACGCGTGGCCGACGTCGGCCGCGACGCGATCACCTTCGAGTTCGTCGGGCGTCCCGACGAGGTCGAGGCATTCGAAGAACTGGTTCGCCCCTACGGTGTGCGCGAGCTCGTGCGCACGGGCCGGGTCGGGCTTCGCCGCCCGAGCGCGGGTGGCCGCACCACAACTCCCTCCGTCCAAGTCTGAAAGGAACCAACGTGGCCGAGATCTTCAAGAGTGGGAACGTCGACCTTCTGAACGGCAAAGTCGCCGTCCTCGGGTACGGCAGCCAGGGACACGCGCACGCGCTCAACCTGCGCGACTCGGGCGTCGAGGTCGAGGTCGGCCTCCGCGCGGGCAGCGCTTCGGCGGCCGCAGCGGAGGAGGCCGGGCTCACCGTCCGCTCCGTCGCCGACGCCGTCCGGGGCGCGCAGCTCGTTGCCTTCCTTGTTCCCGACGGCGCACAGCCGTCTCTTTATGAGGAGGAGGTCGCACCGAACCTCGAACCGGGCGCGGCGCTGCTCTTCGCGCACGGCTTCAACGTCCACTACGGCCGCATCGCGCCGCCGGCAGGACACGACGTGATCATGGTCGCGCCGAAGGGGCCGGGCCACGTCGTCCGCCGCCTCTACACGGAGGGCTACGGCACGCCGGCGGTGGTCGCCGTCGCGCAGGACGCGAGCGGTCAGGCCCAGGAGCTTGCCTTCGCCTACGGCGCCGCTCTTGGCGCTGCGCGCGCAGGCATGGTCGTCACGTCGTTCGCGGAAGAGACGGAGACCGACCTGTTCGGCGAGCAGACCGTGCTCTGCGGCGGCGTCACGCAGCTGATCCAGCTCGGGTTCGAGACGCTCGTCGAGGCCGGCTACCAGCCCGAGGTCGCCTACTACGAGTGCCTGCACGAGCTGAAGCTGATCACCGACCTGATCTGGGAGGGCGGCATCGAGCGCATGCACTTCTCGATCTCCGACACCGCCGAGTACGGGTCGCACGCCGTCGGGCCGAAGGTCGTCGACGAGCACGTGCGCGAGAACATGCGCGCCGTCCTCGCCTCGATCCGTGACGGTTCGTTCGCGCGCGACTGGATCGCCGAGATGGATCGCGGTCAGCCCTCGCTCGACGTGTACCGCGCGAAGCTCGCCGAGACGCAGATCGAGCAGGTCGGCGCACGCCTGCGCGCGTTGAACGTGAAGGAGGAGACCGCTGGCGTCGGTTGACGTACCGGTCGCGCTGCTCGGGTACGGAACCGTCGGCGCGGCAGTCAACCGCCTCCTCACCGAGTCTGCGGACGACATCGAGCGCGCAACCGGCCATCGGTTGCGGGTCGTGAAGGCGCTCGTGCGCGATCCGGGGAAGGAGCGTGACTACCCACTTGCGGGTGGGGTGCTCACCACGGATTTCGCCGAGATCGTCGACGACCCTGGCATCGCCGTCGTGGCGGAGGTGATGGGCGGCGTCGAGCCGGCCGGCACGTACGTCCTCGAGCTGCTGCGACGCGGCAAGAACGTCGTGACGGCGAACAAGCAGCTCGTCGCGCGCCGCGGCGTCGAGCTCTTTGCGACGGCGTCCGGAGCGGGCGTGCAGCTGCGGTTCGAGGCGAGCGTCTGTGCCGCCATCCCCGTGATCAAGGTGCTGCGTGAGTCGCTCGTCGTCACGAACGTGCACCGCGTGCTCGGGATCGTCAACGGCACGACCAACTTCGTGCTCACCGAGATGGAGGGCGGCAAGAGCTACGACGAAGCCTTGGCCGACGCCCAGCAGCGTGGCTACGCGGAGGCCGACCCGACCGACGACGTGTCGGGTGCCGATGCCGCCGCGAAGATGGCGATCCTCGCCACCGTCGCCTTCAACTCGCACGTCGAGCTGGCCGACGTGGAGTACTCGGGGATCACGAAGATCGACGCACTCGACGTGACGGCGGCCCGCCAGCTCGACATGGTGATCCGCCTCGTCGGCGCAGCGCGGCTCGTCGACGGCCAGGTCGACGTCACCGTCCAGCCCGCGTTCGTCGACAAGCAGCATCCGCTCGCCAAGGTCGACGGTGCGTTCAACGCCGTGATGCTGCAGGGCGACGCGATCAGGGAGATCACGCTCGAAGGGCCCGGCGCGGGCGGCGTCGAGACGGCGTCGGCGGTGATCGCCGACATCACGAGCGTGATCGGGACGATGGGCACCGGCTTCCTGCAGAACGACGCCGCATGGCGGCAGCTGCCGAAGCTGCCCGACGGCGACAGCACTTCGCCGTTCTACTTTCGATTGCACGTCGCGGACCGCCCGGGCGCGCTCGCGCGCGTGGCCGAAGAGCTCGCGGAGCGCGAGATCTCGATCGCGCGCCTGCTGCAGCACCAGAACGGAAACGGCGCCGCGCTGCACGTCGTCACGCACGAGGCGAAGGTCGGCGCGCTGCGCGCGGCGCTCGCAGCGGTCGGGGAACTGGACGACGTCCACGGCTGCTCGACCCCGCGGCCCGTCATCTCCGACCGCGGCGTGGCGGAGCTCGGATGGGCTTGAACGTGACGTCGTCCACGATCTCGCTCGGCGAGGGCTCGACGCCGCTCGTGCCGGCGCGGCGCCTGTCGGAGCGCCTGGGGCTCGAGCTGCACCTGAAGTGCGAGGGCCTCAACCCGACGGGGAGCTTCAAGGACCGCGGGATGGTCGTCGCCGTCGAGCGCGCAGCGGAGTCCGGTGCACGCGCCGTCGTCTGCGCGTCGACCGGCAACACGGCCGCGTCGGCAGCGGCCTACGCGGCGCGGGCCGGGCTCGAGGCGATCGTGCTCACGCCGGCCGGAGCGACCGCGACGGCCAAACGCGCACAAGCGCGCGCCGCGGGAGCGCGTCTCTTCGAGATTCGCGGCAGCTTCGACGACGCATTGCGGCTCTGCCGCGAGCTCGGCGAACGCGACGGGTTCGTGCTCGTCAACTCGCTCAACCCGGACCGCGTCGAAGGGCAGAAGTCGGTGGTCGGCGAGATCCTCGAGCAGCTCGGGAGCGCGCCCGACATCGTCGCCCTGCCGTTCGGCGGCGGCGGCAACGTGTCGGCGGTCGCCGCGGGCTTCGCCGAAGCCGGCGCCTCGCCGCGGCTCGTCATCGGACAGGCCGCAGAGCGCGCGACCACGTGGGCTACGGCAATCAGGATCAGCGAGCCCGCGCACGGGGCGCACGTGGCGGAGCTCGTCGGCGCAGGGCGTGTCGAGGTCGTCACGCTCAGCGAAGACGAGCTGAGGGTCGCGTGGCAGCTGCTCTCACACCAGGAGGGCGTGTTCTGCGAGCCCGCGTCGGCCGCCGGGCTCGCGGCGCTCGAGCGCTTGCCCGACGTGGAGGGCACGACAGTCGTCTGCATCCTCACCGGCCACGGGCTGAAGGACGCGGGCGCCGTCGACGAGGGCGGCTCCAATCCGGTCGACGCCACGCTCGAGGCCGTTCTGGAGGCAATCGGTTGATCCACGCGCTCGCACCCGCGTCGACCGCGAACCTCGGCCCCGGTTTCGACTCTGCCGCCGCCGCGCTCGAGCTCTGGAACGAGCTCGAGGTGGAGACCGCGGTCGAGTTCGGCGTCGAGATCAGCGGCGAGGGGGCCGGCGAGTTGTCGCGCGACGCGTCCCACCTTGCGCTGCGCGCGTTCGCGCTCTTCGTCCCCGTCGAGCGCTACAGCTTCCGCTTCGTGAACCGCATCCCGCTCGAGCGCGGCCTCGGTTCGAGTGCCGCCGCAATCGCCCTCGGCCTCGCCGCCGGCGTTGCCGCCGCCGGGCTCGAGGCCGATCCGGCCGAGTTGCTCACGAAAGGCGCGCGGCTCGAAGGCCACATCGACAACCTCGCAGCCGCGCTGTACGGCGGCGTCTGTGTCGCCTGGACGCGCGAAGCGGGGCCGCAGGCCGCCCGGATCGCAGCCGACATGCCGCTCGCGCCGGTGCTCGTCGTTCCCGCGGCACGTACGAACACCGCGCAATCGCGGAGCGGGCTCCCGTTCACGGTCAGTCACCACGACGCGGCCGTCACCGTCGCCTCGGCGACGATGCTCGGCGCAGCGATCGCGGGCGGCAGCGCCACGTTGCTGCGCGATGCGTTCCACGACCGTTTGCACGAGCAGTACCGCAGCACCCAGTCGCCGCTGCTCCAGGCCCTCAGAGACGACCTGCCGGCCGGGGCGAGCGGCGTCACGCTCTCCGGCTCCGGCCCGTCGGTCGTCGTCTGGGCCGAGCCCGACCGCGTCGACGCTGTCGCCGCCGCGCTCGTCGAGTCCGTCCCCCCGTCCACAACGGTGCTCCCCCTGCGGGTGGCCCAGGCAGGAGCCCACGTTCAATGACCCCTTACGGCAAGACACACCCGGCGAAGCGCCACAGCGCTGCCCTCACCGACGGTGTCGACCGCGCGCCGGCGCGCGCGATGCTGAAGGGCGTCGGATTCACCGACGCCGACCTCGCGAAGCCGTTGATCGGCGTCGCGACCACGTGGATCGAGACGATGCCGTGCAACCTGAACCACCGCCTGCTCGCGGGCTACGTGAAGCAGGGCATCCGTCGCGCCGGCGGGACGCCGATCGAGTTCAACACGATCGCGATCTCCGACGGCGTCACGATGGGCACCGTCGGCATGCGCGCGTCACTCGTCTCGCGCGAGGTGATCGCCGACTCGATCGAGCTCGTCGCGCGCGGCCACCTGTTCGACGGTCTCGTGTGCATCGTCGGCTGCGACAAGACGATCCCTGCCGCGGTGATGGCGCTCGCACGGCTCGACCTGCCGGCCCTCGTCTTCTACAGCGGCTCGATCGAAGCAGGCCGCTACCGCGGCGCCGACGTGACGATCCAGGACGTCTTCGAGGCCGTCGGCTCGCACGCGGCCGGCAAGATCTCCGACCGCGAGGTGCATGCGCTCGAGAGCGTCGCGTGCCCGGGAGCAGGAGCATGCGGCGGACACTTCACCGCGAACACGATGGCGACCGCGCTCGATTTCCTCGGTGTCAGCGCGCCGGGCCTGAACGAGATTCCCGCGAACCACCCCGGCAAGCCGCAGGCCGCCGTGCTCGCGGGCGAGCTGGCGATGCGCCTCGTCGAGGAGGACACGCGCCCCTCGCAGGTGCTGACCCGGGCCGCATTCGAGAACGCGATTGCGGCGATTGCGGCGACCGGCGGCTCGACGAACGGCGTGCTGCACCTGCTCGCGATCGCCGCAGAGGCCGGGATCCCGCTCGAGATCGACGACTTCGACACGATCTCCTCGCGCACGCCGATTGTCGCCGACATCAAGCCGGGCGGCCGCTACGTCGCGACCGATCTCTTCAAAGCAGGCGGCGTCGCGCTGGTGGCGCGCGAGCTCGTGCGCGCCGGCGTCGTGGACGAAAACGCCAAGGCGGTCGACGGGCGAACGCTCCGCCAGGTCGCCGACGGCGTGCACGAGCGGCCCGGGCAGGACGTGGTCGTCTCGTGGGACGAGCCGCTGAAGCCGACGGGTGGCCTCGCGATCCTGCGCGGCAACCTCGCGCCGGACGGTTGCGTCGTGAAGCTCGCAGGCCAGGAGCGGCTGCACCATCGCGGGCCCGCGCGTGTCTTCGACTCCGAGGAGGCGTGTTTCGCCGCCGTCAAGGCGCGCACGATCGAGCCCGGCGACGTCGTCGTGATCCGCTACGAGGGGCCCGCAGGCGGCCCGGGCATGCGCGAGATGCTCCACGTCACCGCGTCGCTCGTGGGAGAGGGGCTCGGCGACGAGGTGGCGCTGATCACCGACGGCCGCTTCTCGGGCGCGACCCACGGACTGATGGTCGGGCACATCGCGCCGGAGGCCTTCCGCGGCGGGCCGATCGCGCACGTCCGCGACGGCGACTCGATCGTGATCGACGTCGAAGCGCGCGAGCTGAACGTCGAGGTCTCCGACGAAGAGCTCGCCCGCCGCGCCGCCGAGTGGGCACAGCCCGAGCCGCGCTACACCAGCGGCGTCTTCGCGAAGTACGCGGCCACCGTCGGCTCGGCCTCGCAGGGAGCGCGCACCGAATGAGCCCTAGGCTTGCCTCAGCTTTCGAGCAGCTTCTTCACGGCGCGCGTCGCCTGGCCGATCCGCTGCTCGTTCTCGACGAGCGCGAAGCGCACGTGACCGTCGCCGCCGTCGCCGAAGCCGATGCCCGGGCTGACGGCGACGTTCGCCTCGCGCGCCAGGAGCAGCGCGAACTCCAGCGACCCGAGATCGCGGAAACGCTCGGGGATCTCCGCCCAGACGAACATCGTCCCGAGCGGCGGGTCGACGTGCCAGCCGGCACGGTCGAGCCCGCGGCAGAGCGCGTCGCGGCGCAGCCGGTAGATCTCGCAGACCTCGGCGGGGTAGTCCTGCGCTTCCCGCAGCGTCACCGTCGCGGCGATCTGGATCGGCTGGAACGTGCCGTAGTCGAG
>PLDP01000146.1:0-4887 GCA_003136795.1 Actinomycetota bacterium | reverse complement strand
AACTCGCGCTCGCGGGCGAGGTCGACCAGGAGCTGCATCTCCTCGGCGGAGACGACCGCGGTCGTGGGATTGTGCGGAAACGAGACGATCACCACCTTCGGCTCGTGTGCGCGGACCGCGTCGGCGATCGCCTCGACGCCACCGCTCGCGGGTGGAGTCACGACACGCGCACCGGCCAGGGCGGGGGCGACGCGATGGATCGGGTACGCGGGTGTCGGGACGACGACGGTGTCGCCGCTCTCGACGAGCACCCACATCAGGTGCGCGAGCCCTTCCTTCGCGCCGATCGTGCTCGTGATCTGTGTCTCGGGATCGAGCGTGACGCCGAAGGCGCGCAGGTAGTGCTCGGCGACGGCGTGCCGCAGCTGCGTGATGCCCCGGCTCGCCGAGTAGCGGTGGTTGGCCGGCTTGGCGGCGGCCTCCTGCAGCTTCGCGACGGCGATCGCAGGCGATGGAATGTCGGGGTTCCCGAAGCCGAGGTCGATCACATCGCGGCCGTCGCTGCGCAGCTCGCGCTTCAGCTGGTCGACGGTGGCAAAGACGTACGGCGGCAGGCTCTCGATTCGGCAAAACTTCATTTCGGAAAGTATTGTAGGGACGCTCATGGCCGTTGACACGCTCAGGTGCCGGATCTGCGAGTCCGACTTTCCGGCGGTCGCGAGCGGCGTGTGCCTGCGCTGCTTCGGCCCGCTCGAACCGGTCTACGACTGGGAGCAGGTCGCCCGTGAGGCGACCCGCGAGGCGATCGAACGTGGGCCGCGCTCCCTCTGGCGCTACGCGCCGCTGCTCCCGACGGCCGCGCCGCCCGACGCCGCGGCGGGGCCGGGGTGGACGCCGCTCGTGCCCGCGCCACGCCTTGCCCAGGCGGTCGGCGTGCGGGAGGTGTTCCTGAAGCTCGACCACACCAATCCGACGCACTCGTTCAAGGATCGCGTCGTCGCGGTCGCGGCCGCGAAGGCCGCCGAGCTCGGCACCGACACGCTCGCCTGTGCCTCGACCGGGAACCTCGGCAATGCCGTCGCCGCGCGCGCTGCGGCCAGCGGCATGCGCTCGGTCGTGCTCTATCCGAGGACGGTCGAGCCGGAGAAGCTGCTCGCGACCGCGGTCTACGGCGGCGACATGTACGCCGTCAACGGGAGCTACGACGACTGCTCGCGGCTCGTCGTCGAGCTGGCAGGAGAGCTCGACTGGGCGTTCGTCAATGTGAACCTGCGCGCGTACTACGCGGAGGGATCGAAGACGCTGGCCTTCGAGATCGCCGAGCAGCTCGGCTGGCAGACGCCGGACGCCGTCGTCTCGCCCGTCGCCTCGGGCTCGCTCTTCACCAAGCTCTGGCAAGGGTTCGAGCAGTTCCGCCGGCTCGGCCTCGTCGACGGGCAGAGCCCACGTATCTTCGGCGGCCAGGCGGAAGGCTGCGCGCCGGTCGCGCATGCCTTCGCCGACGAGCGTCCGGTGTCGCCGATTCGTCCGAACACGATCGCGCACTCATTGGCGATCGGCGCGCCCGCCGACGGCGACCTCGCGATCGCAACCGCGCGCGCGTCGGGCGGCGGCATCTACGCGGTGCCCGAGGACGAGATCGGCGCGAACGTGTCGCTGCTCGCCGCGATGTCGGGCGTGTTCGGCGAGACGGCAGCCGGCGTCACCCTCGGCGCGCTGCGCGCCGCGACCGAGGACGGCGCGCTCGGGCCCGAGGACCGCGTCGTCGTGCTGGTCACCGGCACGGGGCTGAAGACGCCGCAGATCATCGAGACGCGCGCCGGGATCGAGATCGAGGCCGACGTCGACGAGCTGCTCGAGCACATCGGGGTGACGGCATGACGACAGTGACCGATCCGGTGGTCGCGGCGCTGCGGGCGGAGATCACCGCGCTCGACGCGCGCCTCGTCGAGACGGTCAACGCGCGGATCAAGACGGTCGAGAAGCTGCGCCGCTACAAGGCGCAAAACGGCATCGCGTTTCTCGATCCGGATCGGGAGAACGCTCTCCTCCAGCAGCTCAAGGAGCTCAACGCCGGCCCGCTCTCCGAGGGCGGTTTGCAGGAGTTCCTGACCTTCGTGCTCGCCCTCGTCAAGCAGGAGCTCGCGGATGAGTGACGTGATCGCGTGCCTGCCCGGTGACGGGATCGGGCCCGAAGTGCTGGAGCAGGCGGTGCGCGTGCTCGAGCAGCTGCCGCTCGACGTCGAGGTCGTGCGGCTGCCGTTCGGCGGCGCTGCGATCGACGCAACCGGCGAGCCGCTGCCCGAAGAAACGCTCGAGGCGTGCCGCGCGTCGCGCGCCGTTCTGCTCGGCGCCGTCGGTGGGCCGCGCTGGGACGGCGGGGCGGTGCGTCCAGAGCAGGGGCTGCTCGGACTGCGCAAGGCGCTCGACGTCTACGCGAACCTGCGCCCCGCAAAGCAGGGCGACGTCGACCTCGTGATCGTGCGCGAGCTCGTGGGTGGTCTCTATTTCGGCGCGCGCGGCGTGCGCGACGACGGAACGGTCTTCGACACGTGCGAGTACCACCCGGCGCAGGTCGAGCGCATCGTCCGCCGGGGCTTCGAGCTCGCACGCGGCCGCCGCCGCTCGCTCGTCTCCGTCGACAAGGCGAACGTGCTCGACACCTCGCGCATGTGGCGCCGCGTCGTCGACGAGCTTGCGCCCGCCTATCCCGACGTCGTGCTGCGCCATGCGCTCGTCGACAGCTTCGCGATGGAGCTCGTGAACACGCCGGAGACGATCGACGTGGTCGTGACGGAGAACATGTTCGGCGACATCCTCTCCGNNATCTTCGAGCCGGTGCACGGCTCCGCTCCCGACCTCGCCGGCACCGGCGCAGCGAATCCCGCGGCGATGCTTCGCTCGCTCGCGCTGCTGCTCGAGCATGCGCTACAACGGGACGACCTTGCGGCCGCGCTGAGCGACGCTGTCGAGGCCGCTCTCGTCTCGCAGCCCACACCCGACCTCGGCGGCAATTCCACGACCGGTTCATTCGGCGACGCGGTGCTCGCGTCACTCGCAAAGGAGGAAGCATGGACAACCGCACTGTCGTGATCGCAACCTGCGCCTGTGTCGTCCCGGTGCCGCAGGTGCAGGCGACCCACAAGGGTGCCGCGCGCACGCACTGCGCCCGCTGCGGCCTGCCGATTCGCCTGGACTTCGCCACGCGGTGAGCGTCAGCGTCGGATATCCCGGCCCGCCGGGGAGCCACAGCGACGCGGCCGCCGCCGTGCTCGTGCCGGATGCCGTCCGCGCGGTCGACCTGCCGAGCTTCGTCGCCGTCGTGGACGCCGCGTCGGCGGCGGAGGTGACGCTCGGCGTCTTGCCGATCGAGAGCTCGCTCGTGGGCCCGATCGCCGAGACACACGACCTGCTCTTCCGCGCTCCGCTCTCGATCGTGCGCGAAGCAACGCTGCCGATCCGCCACTGCATCGTCGGGCTCGCGGGAGCAAGCTTCGAGCTGGCGCGAACCGTGCGCTCGCACCCGGCCGCGTTCGACCAGTGCCGCGAGCTGCTCGGCGTCCGGGACGTGCGCCGGATTCCGGCGGCGACGACCGCCGACGCCGCCCGCGAGGTTGCCGATGCCGGCGATCCGAGCCAGGTGGCGATTGCGAGCGCCGAGGCTTCCGTGGCGTACGGGCTCGAGGTGCTCGTCGACGACGTCGGCGACCGGCCCGGCGCCTTCACCCGCTTCGTCGCGCTCGCGCCCTACACGCAGGTCGGCGGCGGCGACGGCTGGCGGACCGCCCTCTCGTTCGTCACCGACCATCAGCCCGGTGCGCTCTTCCGCGCGCTCGGGCCGCTCGCGCGCAACAACGTCAACCTGGTGCAGCTCGTGTCGCGGCCGCTCCCGAACTCGCCCTGGCGCTACCGTTTCGACGTGGTGCTCGACGGTCACGTCTACGACGAGCACGTCGGCCCGGCGCTCGGCGAGCTGCGTGGGCTCACACGCGAACTGCGCCTGTTCGGCTCCTACGCCGCGGAGCGGGCGCGGTGAGCGGCAGCACGCTCTTCCGCAAGATCTGGGACGCGCACCTCGTCGCGGAGCAGGACGGCGCGCCGTCGCTCCTCTACGTCGACCTCCATCTCGTGCACGAGGTGACNNCGCCTGAACGGCCGTCCCGTGCGCAGGCCGGAGCTGACGGTCGCGACGATGGATCACAACGTCCCGACGGTGGACGGGCCGATCACGGACGACCTCGCGCGCGCGCAGCTCGACGCGCTCGCCGCGAACTGCGACGAGTTCGGTGTGCGCCTGCTCGCGACCGGGAGCGGCCGGGAGGGGATCGTGCACGTGATCGGGCCGGAGCTCGGGCTGACGCAGCCCGGGATGACGATCGTCTGCGGCGACAGTCACACCTCCACGCACGGCGCGTTCGGCGCGCTCGCGTTCGGCATCGGCACCTCGGAGGTCGAGCACGTGCTGGCGACGCAGACACTGCCGCAGTCGCTGCCGAAGACGATGCGCGTCGAGTTCTCCGGCGCGCTGCCGTTCGGGCTCACGGCCAAGGACATGGTGCTCGCGGCGATCGGCCAGCTCGGCGTCTCCGGCGGCGTCGGCCACGTGATCGAGTACACCGGCGAGGCGATCCGCGCGCTCTCGATGGAAGGCCGCATGACGATCTGCAACATGTCGATCGAAGCGGGCGCGCGGGCCGGGCTGATCGCGCCCGACGACACGACGCGCGCCTACCTGGAGGGCCGGCCCGCGTTCGTCGATTCCGACTGGAGCGATCTCTCGACCGACGAGGGCGCCGAGTTCGACGAGGTGCGCGTCGTCGACATCTCCGACCTCAAGCCGCAGGTGACGTGGGGGACGAACCCCGGGATGGTCGTGCCGGTCGACGGCGTCGTGCCCGACCCGGCCGACTTCGACGACGCCGACCAGCGCGACGCGGTCGAGCGTGC
>PLDP01000014.1 GCA_003136795.1 Actinomycetota bacterium | reverse complement strand
GATTCGGCCGCGCGCCGGAAGAGCGTTGCCGCCGCTTCGAGGTCGCCGTCGCGCTCATACGCGTCGCCTTGCGCGGTCCAGGCCGCAGCGAGATGGCTCGCCGAGCCGATCGCCTCGTACAGCCATTCGGCGGCGGCGAACTCCGTCATCGCCTCGTCGCTTCGCTCCTGCATGAGGAGCGCGCGGCCGAGGACGAGGTGGGCGTTCCCGCGCTCGTCGCGATAGTCCTCACGTCCCTCGAGGATCGACAGCGCATGGCGCGCCTGCTCTTCGGCAAGCTGGGGCGCGTTGCAGCGAAGGTGCACCTGCGCGAGCGACGAGACGGCCTGCGCCGCGTCCGCGAGGTTTCCGATCTCCAGCGACAGCGCGAACGACTCCGTGAGGAAGGCCACCGCCTCGGCCGGGTCGCCGAGCAGGAAGCTGAGGCCGCCGAGGTTGTTCAGCAGGCGCGCCTCGGTCTGGCGGTCGCCGATCGAGGCGGCGAGCGTGCGGGCGCCGTCGGCGTAGTAGCGCGCGAGCAGCCGTTCGCCTCGGCGCTCCGCGACGATCGAGCACTGCATCTTCGCGAGGACGACGAGCCGGTCTGCGCCGACCGAGTGTGCGAGCTCGAGCGAACGTTCGGCGTCGACCTGGGCGGCCTCCCACTCGCGCTGGAGCTGGTAGCAGCGGGAGCGCCAGTCGAAGATGCGCGACCGCAGCCGGTCGCCGTTGACGGTTCCCTCGTCCACGAGACCGAGCGCGGCGGTGAACAGCGCGACGGCGTTCGAGATCTTCGAGAGCTTGACGCGGCAGCAGCCGAGCCGGAAGAGCGCTTCTGCGCGGTCGAGGTCGGTGAACGACGGCCCTTCGGCAAGGGCACGTGCGCGCTCGAGCGTCGCAACTGCGGAGCCGAGCTGTCCGAGGTACATCCGCGACCACGCTTCGGAGAAGAGGACGCGCAGGGCGAGCTCCGGCGCCGAGGAGGATGGAATCTGGACGTCGCCGAGCACTGCGATCGCCTCGGCGTAGCGGTGCTCGCCGGAAAGCCGCTCGGCGTGCGCGAGCGCGGCCACCGTGTCCGCATGATCGCCACGGGCCGGCGGCTCGACCAGCCGGGGCGTGACGGGCGGGAGGTGTTGGAGTTCCGCAGAGCTGTCCATGGCTCTCATCCAAATCGGCCGCGGGCATCGCGTCGATCACCGAGACATGGCGAGCGGCATCCTCGTTCCGGGTGGGACGTGTCCTCGCGATGTGTACGCTGGCCCGCGCAATGGCGCACCGTGTCACCCTCATCCCCGGCGACGGGACCGGCCCGGAGCTCACGGAGGCAGCCCGCCGCGTGCTCGAGGCGACCGGTGTCGGGTTCGACTGGGACGTCCGCCACGCCGGCGTCGACGTGATGGAGGAGGCAGGCACCCCGCTCCCGGACGAGACGCTCGCGTCGGTCAAGGAGAACAAGGTGGCGCTCAAGGGGCCGATCACGACGCCGATCGGCACGGGCTTCCGCTCGGTGAACGTGGCGCTCCGCTACGAGCTGGGCCTCTATGCGTGCCTGCGGCCCTGCAAGAGCTACGAGGGAGTGCGTTCGCGCTATGAGAACGTCGACCTCGTGATCGTGCGCGAGAACACGGAAGACCTCTACGCCGGGATCGAGTACGAGGTCGGCACCCCTGAGGCGGCGCGTGTGATCGGAGAGCTCAACCAGCTCCAGAAGAGGCAGATCCCCGCCGACTCCGGCATCTCGATCAAGCCGATCAGCCGCACGGCCTCCGAGCGGATCATCCGCTTCGCGTTCGAGTACGCGCGCGAGCACGGCCGCAAGCGCGTCTCGTGCGTGACGAAGGCGAACATCATGAAGTTCACGGACGGGCTCTTCCTCGAGGTCTTCCGCGAGATCGCGGCCGGCTATCCGGAGATCGAGCCGTGGGAGAACCTCGTCGACGCGACGTGCATGGGTCTCGTCCAGCGCCCGCAGGAGTTCGACGTGCTCGTGCTGCCGAATCTCTACGGCGACATCCTGAGCGACCTGACCGCCGGCCTCGTCGGCGGGCTCGGCGTCGCGCCGGGCGCGAACATCGGCGCCGACGTCGCCGTCTTCGAGGCGACGCACGGCTCCGCCCCGAAGTACAAGGGCCAGAACAAGGTCAACCCGACCGCGATGATCCTCTCGGGCAAGCTGATGCTCGACCACCTCGGTGAGCGCGACGCGGCGCGGAGACTCGAGGCTGCGGTCGCCGACGTGATCCGCGAGGGCGACCGGGTCACCTACGACATGAAGGCGTCGCGCGACGACCCGACCGCGGTCGGGACGAGCGAGTACGCGGACGCGATCATCGAACAATTGGAGGCTTCAAAGTGAGCAAGAGGCGGAAGATCACGGTCGTCGGCGCAGGGAACGTGGGCGCGACGTGCGCGCAGGTACTTGCACAGCGCGACTACGCCGACATCGTCCTCGTCGACATCAAGGAGGGCCTGCCGCAGGGCAAGGCGCTCGACATCAACCAGATGGGCGCGGTGCTCGGCTACGAGCCCAGCGTCACCGGGTCGAACGACTACGCGCCGACGGCGGGCTCCGACGTCGTCGTGATCACCGCCGGCCTTCCCCGCTCGCCCGGTATGAGCCGCGACGACCTCGTGCAGACGAACGAGAAGATCGTCAAGGACGTCACCGAGAAGGTCGTCGCGCAGAGCCCGGACACGATCCTGATCGTCGTCTCGAACCCGCTCGACGCGATGTGCCACGTCGCGAAGAACGTCTCCGGCTTCCCGAAGGAGCGCGTGTTCGGCCAGGCGGGGATTCTCGACACCGCCCGCCTGCAGACGTTCATCGCGTGGGAGACCGGCGCGTCGGTCAAGGACGTCAGCGCGGTCGTGCTCGGCGGCCACGGCGACCAGATGGTCTCGATCATCTCCGCCACCACGGTCGGCGGCGTGCCGATCCGCAAGCTCGTCTCCGAGGAGCAGATCGCCGCGATGGTCGAGCGCACCGCCAAAGGCGGCGGCGAGCTCGTGCAGTTGCTCGGCACCTCCGCCTGGTACGCGCCGGGCGCCGCGGCCGCGCAGATGGTCGACTCGATCGTGCTCGACGAGAAGCGCGTGCTCCCATGCACCGCGTTCCTCGAGGGCGAGTACGGCATCGACGGCCTCTACATGGGCGTGCCGGTGAAGCTCGGCTCGCAGGGGATCGAGCAGATCCTCGAGGTCGACCTCGACGCCGCGGAGCAGGAGGCGCTCGGCCGAAGCGCCGATGCGGTCCGCGAAGTCGTGGGCGTTCTCACCACGTAGCGACGGGGTATTCTCGACGCGTGACCGCCCGCCGCATCGGTCTCGGTTCGGCACTGCTCGGGGTCGTGGTGCTCGCCTGGGCGCTCGTCCTGAAACAGACGGACGGGATGATGGCCGCCGGCATCTGGCCGTACCTGAGCCTGTGGGTCGTGATGACGGTGGCGATGATGCTGCCGTCCGCCGCGCCGATGTTGCTGCTCGTCGACCGCCTCTCCAGCTCAGCGGCGACGCCGCTCTTTGCGGTCGGCTACCTGCTCGCGTGGACCGCCTTCGGCGCGGCCGCGTACTGGATCGGGTCGCTTGTCGCCTGGCCTGCGACCGGCGCCCTGCTCGTCGCGGCCGGGGTGTACCAGGTGCTGCCCCTCAAGCACGCCTGCCTGCGGCGCTGCCGCAACCCGCTCGGCTTCCTGCGCGACCATGCGGGCGAGAGCCCGCTGCGCGTCGGGATCATCCACGGCGCTTACTGCGTCGGCTGCTGTGCGGGGCTGATGGTCGTGCTGCTCGCGCTCGGGATGATGAACGTCGTCTGGATGGCCCTCGTCGCCGCGGCCGTGCTGGCCGAGAAGCTGCTGCCGGGCGGCGAGCGGCTGGCTCCCGCCAGCGCTGTCGTGCTCGTCGCCAGCGGCGCGTGGATCGGGCTGACATGAGCTGGCGCATCGCCGGCGCGTACTTCGAGTCGTGCAACTGCGAGGCGATCTGCCCCTGCCGCATGATCGGCGGCGTGCCGGGCGGCCGCTCCACGTACGGCGTCTGTTACGGCGCGCTCTCATGGCGAATCGACGAAGGCCACGCCGACGACGTGAGCCTCGCGGGGCTCGCCGCGGCCCTCACGGTCCGTTACGACGACGACGAGCCCGGCTCACCCTGGAGCGTCCTGCTCCACGTCGACGAGCGCGGCGACCTCGCGCAGCGCTCGGCGGTCGAGCAGATCCTCCTCGGCGAGCTCGGCGGCGACGTGCTGCGGCTTCCCTGGATTCGCAAGCCGCGCCACGTGATCGATGTGTGCACGAGTGCAATCCGGCTCGAGGACGGCCCCGACGGCCACCGGCTGCTCGTGGGGCGGTCGATCTCGCTCAGCGCGGCCCGCGCCGTCGAGACCGACGTACCGGTCGCCTGCGGGATTCCCGGCTACGACCAGCCGGGAACCGAGCTCTACGCCGACTCGTTCACGGTCGACGACGGGCCGTTCCAGTGGGAGCTCGCGGGCAACTGCGCCTTCGCGAGCACCTTCGAGTACGCCTCGTAGCGGGACGCGCTACCGTCGCCTCGATGGATCTCGGTCTGCGCGGCAGGACGGCGATCGTTTGCGGAGCCTCGTCCGGTCTCGGGCTTGCGTCTGCCGAGGCGCTCACGCAAGAGGGCGCGAACGTGGCGATGTTCGCGCGGCGCCGCGAAGAGCTCGAGCGCGACGCCGACCGCATCGGCGCGCTCGCTGTGCGCGGTGACGTGAGAAACGGCGCCGACCTCGAGCGGCTCGTCGAGCGGACGCTTCAAGCCTTCGGCGGCATCGACATCGTCGTCTGGAACTCCGGCGGCCCGCCCGCCGGCAAGGCCTCGGAGATCACGGACGAGCAACTCGAGTCGGCCTTCGAGCTGCTCCTGCAGCCGGCGGTGCGGCTCGTGCGGCTCGCGCTGCCGCACCTCCGCTCGAGCGACGCGGGGCGCATCGTCTTCATCACCTCGGCGACCGTCAAGGAGCCGTCGCCGCACCTTGCGCTCTCGAACGCGCTCCGCCCCGGGCTCACCGGCTGGGCGAAAACGCTGTCGCGCGAGCTCGGCCCGGAAGGGATCACCGTCAACTGCGTCGCCCCCGGCCGGATCGACACACCACGGATGACCGAGCTGTACGGCGCCGGCGGGCCGCCCGCCGAGGAGCTCGCGCAGATTCCGCTCGGGCGCATGGGCAGCCCGCGCGAGTTTGGCGACGTCGTCTGCTTCATCGCCTCCGGCCGCGCCGCGTACATCACCGGCACCACCGTCCTCGTCGACGGCGGCAGCTCCCGCGGGCTCGTATGAAGCTCGTCACCCCCGGCCGCCTCTTCACGCTGGGGCTCATCATGGTCGTCGCCGCACTCGCGCTCTACGTCTACCCGTCGAACGAGTACATCTTCCTGCCCGACAAAGCGCACCCCGTCGCGCCGCTCGTGACGGTGCAGGGCGGACATGACCCACTTCACGGCGCCGTCTACTTCGTGGACGTCGTCGTCCGCAAGGCGACGCTCCTCGAGAAGCTCTTCGGCGGCTTGCACAACGGCGCCAGCCTGTATCCGTCGAGCGCCGTCAACCCTCCGGGTGTCAACGACCAGCAACTCCGGCGCATCGACCTGCAGGACATGCAGCATTCGCAGCAGGTTGCCGCGGCGGTCGCGTTGCGCGCCGCGGGCAAGCACGTCGTGCTGCGCTCGATCGGCGCGCTCATTGACGGTGTCGCGGCGGGCATGCCCGCCGTCGGCAAGCTCGAGCCCGACGACGTGATCGTCGCCATCGACGGCAAGCAAGTGCGCAATCCACACGACGTGTACGTCGCGATGTCGTCGCACAAGATCGGCGACCGCGTCTCCATCACCGTCCGGCGGGGCAAGCAGACGCTCGTCGAACGGATGGGCACCGTCTCGTCCGGCAAGAAGCCGGTGCGCGCGATCGTCGGCGTGGTCGTCGAGGCGGCGCTCGACATCCACCTGCCGATCCACGTGAGCATCGACGCCGGCGACGTCGGCGGGCCCTCCGCGGGCCTCGCGTTCGCGATCGAGGTGCTGGAACAGCTCGGGCACGACGTCCTCCACGGCCACAAGATCGCCGCCACCGGCGAAATCGAGCCGGACGGCGCCGTCCTCCCGATCGGCGGGATCAAGCAAAAGACGATCGGCGCGCGCGAGGCGGGTGTGGACGCTTTCCTCGTGCCGGCTGGGGAGAACGCCCGCGATGCCCGCAAGGAGGCGGACGGCCTCCGCATCATCCCTGTGGAGAGCTTTCCACAGGCGTTGCGCGCGCTGGCGACACTCCGTTAGCGGGGCAGAAAACGGCGGTTTTCGCAGGTTTAGAAGTTGCCGGAAAATGCACGTTTTCCGTTTAGACAAGCCCTTTGCGGCACCTCAAGGCGGTCGTAGCATGGCCCAGCCCAGAACCCGACGACTGCCCCTTGAAGGGACACCCATGACCCGACAGAACGCTCCGACTTGCGACGACTGTTACTTCCGCCGTCACGCCCTGTGCGCGATGGCCCCGGAGCGCCCCTGTCCGACCTTCCGCGCGGCGACGCGCACCCTGCAGCCGCCGCGCCAGCCGCGGCTCGTGCCGCTCGCGAGCATGCCTGCGGCCGCGGCCTAGCTCGACCTAGACCGAGAGCGGCAGCGCCGCCGCGAGCCGGGCGACGCCGTCGCGAATCTCGTCGAGCGAGACGAAGCTGAACGCGAGCCGAGCGGTATCCGGTGCGCCGCCGAAGTCGGCGCCCTTGACGAACGTGACGCCGGCTTCCTCAGCGCGGACGAGCAGATCGGACGCGTCGACACCGCCGAGCTCGAGCCAGAGGAAGTAGCCGCCCTCCGGCCGTGTCGTGCGGATGCCCGGGAGATCCTGGTCGAGCGCGGCGAGCATCGCGTCGCGGCGCGCGCCGAGCAGGCCCTGTACGCGCTCGAGGTTCGGCTCGAAGCTGCCGCGGCGGACGAACTCGTTCACGGTCGCCTGTCCGAGCAGCACAGGCGTGATGTACGTCGCGGTCGCCGTCGCCTCGATCTCCCGCGCGAGCGCTTCGGGGAACACGAACCAGCCGACGCGCAGGCCCGGTGCGATCGTCTTCGAGAACGACGAGCTGTAGGCGACCTCGCCGTCCGAGAGCTCGAAGAGCGACGGCAGGGCCTCTCCCTCGTAGCGGACGAGACCGTACGGGTCGTCCTCGAGCACGAGCAGGTCGTGCTCGCGCGCCAGCTCGACGATGCGGCTGCGCCGCTCGACGCTGAGCGTGCGGCCGCTCGGGTTCTGAAAGGTCGGGATCAGGTAGAGGAAGGCCGGCGGCGGGCCGCTGCCGAGCGCCTGCTCCAGCGCGTCCGGGTCGAGACCCTCGTCATCGCAGGCCAGCAGCTCGACGTCCGAGCCGAGCTCGCGCAGGATCTTCAGCGGCCGGTCGTAGGTGGGGAGCTCGGCGAGCACCCGCTTCCCGGGTGCGAGGCGCTGCGCGAGGAACACGAAGCCCTGCAGCGATCCGTTCGTCAGGAAGACGCGCTCAGGCGCAACGCCGTGCCGATCGGCGATCCACTCGCGCAGCGGCGCGTATCCGGAAGACGAGCCGTACGACAGGATCGTCCGCCCGTCGCGCTCGAGCGCGACCCGCGCGCAGTCGGCCAGTTCTTCGACCGGCAGGCACTCGGGAGCGGGAACGCCGCGCGCGAACGAGATCGTGGACATGACGCCAGACTACCGAGCGACAGAAGGAAGCTCGACCACGAAACGCGCCCCACCGGGCTGGCCGGGCTCGTAGCGGAGGTCGCCCCGATGAGCGAGCGCGTAGGCCCGGGCGATCGCGAGGCCGAGGCCGGTGCCCGCCACGCGGTCACGTGCGACGCCCGCCCGGGTGAAGCGCTCGAACAACGTCGCCTCGATCTCCAGCGCCACGCCGGGACCGGCGTCCTCGACCGACAACCGAAGACGCCCCTCGACAACCGCCGCCGAAACAACCACGGGCGCGCGGCCGTAGCGCAATGCGTTCGTGATCAGGTTGGTGACAATGTGATCGAGGACAGCCGGATCGACGATTGCCTCGTCGGGCCCGCTCACGGAGACCTCGATCTCGCCGGCGCGAGCGCCTGCGGCGACCGTCACGACCTCGGCGAGGCAGCTGCGCAGGCCGATCGCCTGCGGCGCAATGTCGATCGCGTGCGCATCGAGCCGCGACAGGTCGAGCAACTGCTCGACGAGCGCGGCCATGCGCGCCGTCTGCTGCTCGAGCGCAATGCGCAGCTCCTGCTTCTGCGCATCGTCGAGCCGGTCATCGAGATGGTTGAGTGTCTGGACGAAGCCGTGCACGGTGGTCACGGGCGTGCGCAGCTCGTGTGCGGCCAGCGCGACGAAGTTCGACATCACCTCGTTCGCGCGCTCGAGCGCGAGCCGGGACGTGCGCTCCTGCTCGAACAGCCGCACACGATCGAGCGCGATCCCGGTCAGCGCCGTGACGGTTTCGAGAATGCGCAGCTCGTCGTCGCCGAAGAACGGTGCGTATGGGGACGTCCAGACGATCAGCTTCGCGCCCGGCTGCTCGACCTCGACCGGAATCGCGGCGTCGTCGTCGGGCGGCGGTGCATGCTCGGCGACGACCGCCCCCTCCGAGTCCACGATCACCGCTCCGCGGGCGCCGACGAGCGCGACGACCGGCCCGAGGACGCGCTGTGCGACTTCGGTGCGTGTCGTGGCCAGCGTCATCAACCCGATGATCGCCTCCTGGAGGCGCTGCTGTTCCGGCTGCCGCCAGTGGGCGCGGATCGCTTGCGGCGGGCTCAGGCCGAGCAGGAACCCGATGCAGCTCGCCAGCGCGACGATCTGCGTGACGAGAGCGCCGACGGAGCTCTGATTGCCGGCGAACGCGGTGAAGATGATCGCCACGGTCAGGGCGGCGGCGGCAAACGACAGCATCCGCATGCGGCTTGCCGCGACCGACGGCTGCCGGTGGCCCGCGTGCCACAGGCGCACGGTGACGAGGATCGAGAGCAGCGTCCAGTGCGCGAGGAACACGAGCACGTACGCCAGGAACCAGGCGGGCCGCGGCTCGCCCGCTGCGGGCACATGCGGGAGCGCGAACGTCCAGACGCTGAGCCCGATCGTCAGGACGGCGACGAACCGTTGCAGCCGCCGCGACGGCGGGACGAACTCCGTCGCGAAGCGGTAGAGGAGGTAGGGGAAGAGAACGAGCAGCTCGATCTCGAGCCGCTGCACGGCGTCCTCCAGGAAGCCGTGTGGCTGCGAGGGGTCGAGCCGGCCGACCGTGACGATGACGCCGAGCGTCAGGAAGGCGAGGGTGAGCCAACCTGCGGCGCGGTCCCGGCGCTGCAACCAACGAAGGAGCGCGAGCACGAGCAGCGCCACGATGAAGACGCTTGTGAGGATCGAAAAGGTCGTGACTACCGCATGCACGAGACGAGCCCCCCTGGATCGAAGCCGGGCGGAATCGTACGCTTTAGCCGACTCTTAGGCATGAACGACACAATGCAGCCATGACGACTCGTGTTCTCGTGGTCGACGACGACCCGGCTGTCCGCTCGGCGATCGCCCGTGCGCTCCGGGTGGACTACGAGGTCGGCGAGGCGGTGGACGGCGCCGACGCGCTTGCGCAGCACTCCTCCACCCCTGCCGACGCGATCGTCCTCGACCTGCTGATGCCGGAGATCGGTGGCCTCGACGTCTGCCGTTCGCTCCGTCATCGCGGCGACCCGGTCCCGGTGCTCGTCGTCACCGCACGCGACGCGGTGGACGACCGCGTCGAGGGCCTCGACGCGGGCGCCGACGACTACCTGGTCAAGCCCTTCGCCGTCGAGGAGCTGCGCGCCCGCGTGCGCGCGCTGCTGCGGCGCAGCGGCGCCGGCAACGACGCGGTTGCCTTCAGCGACGTGACGCTCGACGTCGCGACCCGCGAGGTGCACCGCGGCGACCGCCGCCTGCAGCTGACGCGCACCGAGTTCAACCTACTCGAGCTCTTCATGCGCAACCCGAAGCAAGTGCTGACGCGCTCGCAGATCTACGAGCGGGTGTGGGGCTACGACTTCGGCGCCACCTCGAATGCGCTCTGGGTGTACATCGGCTACCTGCGCCGCAAGCTCGAAGAGGGCGGCGAACCGCGCCTGCTGCACACCGTGCGCGGCGTCGGCTACGC
>PLDP01000038.1 GCA_003136795.1 Actinomycetota bacterium | reverse complement strand
ACGTCCTCGGTCGGCCGCCGGAGCGGCGGCAGCCCGGCGGTGATGTACGCCTCGCGCAAGCCTTCCGGTGCATGCGACAGGTAGCAAGTGACGCAGAACCCCCCGAAGCTTTGACCGAGGACGCTCCAGCGATCGACACCCAGGTGCTCGCGAAACGCCTCGGCGTCGCGGACGATCGCATCGGCGCGATGGTGCGTCAGGTACTCCGCCTGCTGCTCCGGAGTCATCCCGGGCAGCGTCCCGACTGGAGTCGAGCGACCGGTTCCCCGCTGGTCGAGCAACAGCAGCGTGTAGTCCTGCAGCGCGCGCTTGCCGAACCCCGGCTGGGGAGGGATCGGCCGCGGCGCCTCCGACCCCGGACCACCCTGGAAGAAGACGAGGTACGGGCGCTGCTTCTCGTCGTCCGCCGCGACCGAGCGCGCGAAGACGGTGAGCGTGCGCCCGTCCGGGTGCGCGTGGTCAAGGGGCAGCTCGAGCTCGTGCTCGGTGACGACGCAGCCCGACACCCGGTAGCTACGCGACATCCACGCAGCGTCTCACAAGTCGGCATGGGCCGCGGGAGCTTGGCGTGCCGTCGACGCAGCGCTGTTGAGATTGCAGGCGTCTCTGGCTGCGGGCAGGGATGTGGGAGACTCGGGAGGTGGCGGATGACGCCAGTGTCTCGCTGATCCGCGTGCGCGGGCTTGCGCAGGAGGTGCCGTACGCCTACGCCGCCGTTCCCGCCCACGATCGACGTCTCCTCTTCACGGCGGGTGCGTGTCCGCTGGACGCCGAGGGTGCGATCGTCTCCGCGGGCGATCTTGCCGCGCAGACTCGACAGGCGATGAGGAACCTCGAGGCTGCCCTGCATGCCGCTGGTGCAGGACTCGACGACGTTGTGAAGACCACTGTCTACGTCGCAGCGAGCCAGCGCGACGACCTTGTCGCCGCCTGGCAGGCGATCCGGGAACGCTTCGGGGACCACGATGCCCCGAGCACCCTGCTCGGGGTCACGATGCTTGGTTATCAAGACCAGCTGGTCGAGATCGAGGCCGTGGCGTCGGTGCCCGATCTCAGGGTGCATTCCTGAACGCTCGCGCAGCCCACCGCCCTGGTGTCTGATACCTGCGGTGTCAGACACCTCTTCGAGCCGCCGCGTCCCGTCTCAGAAACTCGCGACGCACGAGTGCGCTTGAAGGCGTGCTCGTTAGTTGACGTCGCGTCGTGCGGTAAGCGCGAGTGCGATGAGGGTGAGCGCGGCTGTCCAGGCGATGAGGGTTGCGCCGCCGGCGGCGGGGGAGAGTAAGTGGTTGGTGGTGAGTCCGGTGAGTGCGTTTTGGGCTTCGCCGGGTGTGAGGCGGCCGATGGAGGGGACGAAGGCGAAGAGGAGGTTTTCGACGATGAAGCCCCAGGCGAGCAGCCCGATGATCGTGCCGACTTGGTTTCGGACGATCGCGGCGACTCCGGCGCCGATTGCGGCCCAGAGCACGATTCCGGCGAGCGTTCCGAAGAGCAGGAGGGTGAGCTCGCCGCCGGTCAAGGCGAACGGGATGCCGCGACCCTTGAGGATGAGGTAGACGAGCCCGAAGCCGATGCCCTCGCCGACGATCCCGAACGCGACTCCGACGAGCATGCTCGCTGCGAGCTTCGCGCCGATCACGCGTGAGCGGCGCGGGGTGAAGAGGAAGGTCGGCCGGATCGTCCCGAAGCGGTATTCGCTCGTGACGAGCAGTACACCGACGAGCGCGGAGAAGACTCCGGCGATGCTGCCGACGCCGAGCACGGCGCGGTGGTCGTCTTTGGTGAGGAGGTTGGGTGTCTTGGTGAGCAGCCCGGCGAGCAGGCCGAAGAGGAGGATGAGCGCGATCATCCCGAGCACGAGCCCGAACGTGGTGCGGGTGGAGCGGATCTTGAGCAGTTCGGCTTTGGTTTGCGCGATCACGATTGCGTCTCGGAGGTGAGCTCGAGGAAGACCTCTTCGAGCGATGAGCTCTCGGTGGCGAGCTCGTGGACGGGGATGCCTGCGGTGTAGGCGATGTCGCCGACTCGCTCGCTTGTTGTGCCGTGGGCGAGCAGGGCGTGGTCGTTGCTCGGCGTCGTCTCGATCTGCGCCTGGCGGAGTGCGTCAGCGAGTTGCGGCAGTTGCGGGCTGCGCACGCGGACTGAGCCGCCGATGCGTGCCGTCAGCTGTTCGAGTGACGACTCGGTCACGAGCCGCCCGTGGTTGATGATCAGCACCTGGTCGACGGTCTGGGCGACCTCGGCGAGGACGTGGCTCGAGATCAGGACGGTCCGGCCTTGGGCGGCGAAGGCGCGGAGGAAATCGCGCAGCCAGCGCACCCCTTCGGGGTCGAGGCCGTTGGCGGGCTCGTCGAGGACGAGCAGTTCGGGGTCGCCGAGCAACGCTGAGGCGAGTCCGAGCCGTTGGCGCATACCCAGCGAGTAGCCCTTGACACGACGCCGTGCGGCACTGTCGAGCTCGACCAGCCGCAACGCCTCGTCGGCGCGTGCGTCGGGGAGCTCGACCGCGCGGCTGAGGGTTCGGAGATGGTCGCGTCCGGAACGGCCGGGATGGAAATCGGTCGCCTCGAGCACCGCCCCGACCCGCACCGCCGGCCGCTCCAGCTGGGCGTAGGCCGTGCCGAAGATCAACGCGCGCCCGCTCGTCGGGGCCGCCAGCCCGAGCAGCATCCGCAGCGTCGTCGTCTTCCCGGCCCCGTTCGGGCCTAGGAAGCCCGTGATCGTGCCGGGATTCAGAGCGAACGACAGGTTGTCGACCGCTGTGAGTTGTCCGAATCGCTTCGTTAGCGACTCGGCAACCACGACTGCAGTTTCCCGCTTAACGTGCGGGACGAACGCTCGTTCAGGCGCTCTCGCGGTCACGGCAGAATCCGTACCCGGCTCCACACCACCAGCTTCGCGGTGACCCGCGCCGATGAGCATCAGAGAGACTCCTTAGCCCGGTGCGGCTTTCCCGCAGTACACCCAGACCGCGGCCTTCGTCGCCGTGATTGGCGGGCCGGCATCCTTCGCTGAAGCGGAGGTCGTCTGCGAGACGCAATGCCGTACGCGTTCGCACCACGGCGGGCCGACCGACCGGGCCCGCCCTCGAGCGCGCGTTGTTCCGCTCCTGGGCCGCTCAGGGAACATTTGCGAACACTGGCGCAGGCATGCGCCCTACGGCTTGGCGCGCTGTGATTCGAGGGCGGTGGCTGCCAGATGTGTGCGGAGCCTGACGATGACTCCGTCGAGACCGCGAGCGAAAGAGTCGAATTCGGTCCGGGCCATCGGTGCGAAGAGAGAGCGTGCGAGCGCTTCGTGGCCTCGCTTGAGCTGCGAGACGAGAGCTTCTGCTCTCGACGTGAGAGTCACCAGCGTTGCTCGCCGGTCCGTCGGATGCGGCTCGCGTGTCACGAGACCGCTTCCGACGAGCGCGTCCACGAGCCCTGTTACCGCGCGCGGTGTGATCTTCAACGCGGTGGCAAGCACCTGCTGAGTTACCGGCCCACGCTGCCCGAGCTCCCAGAGTAGGTGGGTGCGGGACGGCGTGAGACCCAGCGCTGCGATTGCCTGGGTCATGTCGTCGTTCAGCAGGACGACGAGTTCGAGGACGCGGTCGAGCAGATCTTCTTGTTGATGTAGAGCCTCTATAGTGAAGAATGGTAACCATCCGGGCCGGACGGCGGAGGTCCGCGCCTCCGGCCGATCGACGACACGAAGGAGACAGGCATGACTTCGCACCCCGAATCAGCCCAGGCAAACGCGGCGCTCGTGCTCAAGTCGATCGAGGCACTCAACGCTGGCGACACCGAGGGATTGGCCAACGCTCGCAATCCCCACCGAAGCGCCATACGCCAACGTTAGACCGATTCACATGCGCTCAGGGTGTCTTCGCCAACACTGGCGCAGCCGAGTGAGATGACGCTGATCTCGGTCTGGGGCTAGCCGACCACGCGCTGCTCGTCCGCCGAGAGAGGCAGACGGATCGTCTGGACAAGACCGTGATCGCCGTAGATGCGCAACTCGGGCGTCTCGTCCGTTGAGCCTAGGATCAGGTTTGATTCGAACTGCCCCCAGGTCGTTCCGCGCTGGTAGAGCGTTCGGTTACCCGGCTGGTTCGGGTGGCCTGGGACGTAGAGGGTGACGCGGCTCACGTCGCCGCGGGCAACGCCGACGAGCGCGAACATGAGCCCTTGACCCGGCCACGGGTGCGTGACGACGCCGAGCAGCACGCGAGACGACGCATAGTCCGGGTTGGGGCGCGAGACGCCCGGGCAGCGCCACCGCACCGCGTCTGAGGCAGGCAGGGCGACCGCGAGGCAAGCAGTCGTCGGCGTCGATTCGTAAACGGGCGCAGCGAGGATCGCCAGCGGGCCCTCGCCGGGAAGGACGTGCTCGGCATCGACCACCCGGACTTGGCTCGCGTCGAGGCCCGTGTGTGCCGCGGCGAGCGCGGCCGGTTGCGTTTCGATCGGCTGAACCATCGACACGTTGAAGCCACCGACCGTGTACCCCGGCACCCATCCCGGAACTCCGTCGGGCCACTTCCAGCCTGCGACGCCCGCAGCATCCGCTGCAGGCTGCTTCGCCGGAATCTTGATCGCTGCGTGGTGCTCCGCCTGGTATTGCGGACGCGCAAACACGAAGATGGCCGCCGTCCCGATCAGCGCGACGACGACGATCCCCACAGCCAGCAGGTGGCGACCTATCCACAGCGACCCCACATTCACCCTGATCGGCAGGCGTTTCGACACACTTGACACCTGCTTGGGTCACCAAGCGCCTCGGGGTGCATCGCGGAACACTGGCGCAGGTGAGTGCGTCACCGCCACGGCTTACGTTTCGAGCATTGGCGTAAGGCGGTATCCGGTTAGCTCCCCCGGCGGGAATCGGGGCTTAGCGGCAGCGTCAGTGAGCGATAACCCTCGACCAGCGTGTAGCCACTCTCCGCGTAGAGAAGCAGTGCGGGCTCATTGTCGTTCTCCGTCTGCAAAACCAGTCGCAAGGCGCCGGCCGCAATCGCAGCCGTGCGCAGGGAGTCGAGGAGCGCACGACCGATGCCAAGGCGCCGCTGGTGCGACAAGACGAACAAGTCTCTGATCTGCCAGAAGTGGCCGAGCCGCAGCGATGCCGGAACTTCCATCGTGATCGCAAAGCCGACGAACTGGCCCTTGTCTGCTGCAACGAATGCTCTGAAACGGCTGCTCGTGAGGTTCCGTTCTAGCCACGTAGCCGATCGTGCGGCATCAGGAGCCTCGCCGTAATGCGCACGATACTGCTCGAAGATCTCGGCCAGCTCTTCGATCTCTCTTCGTGTCGGTGCAGTCAGAGTTCGAACAGAGATTGGGTCACCGGATGCCGAAGGTTCGATCGCAGCGTCGCGCGTCACGCTGTATCCGATTGCCAACCTGTCACGGAGGCCTCCTCCACCGGCATAGGGGGACACTAACCGAGCACTCAGGGTGCACTGCGGAACACTCGCCCAACCAAGGGCGTCGTCACCCGAGCGGTGCGTAGTGCTGCGGTCCGCCATCAAGATTCCTCTGGCGAACCGAGTTGGCTGTGGGTGGGGGCTCCGGCTAGCGTTCCCAGCGTGGCTGATGAGACCTCGCCCTGGAAGCTCCGCCTCTACACGGAGAGGCTTTGCCTGCGCGTGCCAGCTTCGCAGGATGCGGAGGATCTGTACGACCTGTTCGCGGACGCGGAGGTTATGCAGGGCTTGGGAAAAGAGCCCGTCTCAGCGGTCGAGGATGTCCGAGCCATGATCGAAGAAGGGATGATCGGCGGTTGGAGAACCGACGGGCTTGGTCCGTTCATTCTCGAGACCGCGGCAACCGACCGGCAGGTGGTCGGCCAAGCTGGGCTCATGATCTTCGACACACGCGACTGGACGCCCTCGACCTGGGCAAAGGCAGGAAGTCATGCTCAGCCCGAGCTTGGCTGGGCCTTGACGCGGGCACACTGGGGACACGGATACGCGACCGAGGCAGCCGCAGCCATTCGCGACTGGGCCCATGAGCGTCCAAACATCGACCGGCTTGTCTCTCTGATCTCGCCCGACAACGTCCGCTCCCAACGCGTCGCGGAAAGACTCGGTGCGATACCAACAGAAACCGTCACGCCCGCACATTCGAAGCGGACGACGGTCGTCTGGACACATCCGCCAATCGTCTAATCCGAGACGCTTCGGGGGTCATTGCGGAACACTGGCCCACGCCAGACCTGCCTCGACGAGACAACTTGTGAACAGGCGCCGCTGTCGGTACACGTTGCTGCACGACCCCGGGGTAGCTCAATTGGTAGAGCAGCCGACCGTCCATCGGAGGGGTGCCGGTTCGACTCCGGCCCCCGGGTCCAGGTCGAGTAGCTCAATCTGAACCGACCGTCCGACAAGCAGTCTACCGCCACGTCTGGGGTCATTGCGCAGCACTCGCCCACCCGACTGAACCTGATTCGGCGCANNAGGTTCACGAGTTTCGAGCTGCCGCGGCCTCCGAGAAACTCGCGACCCAGATTCACAGAACGAATCTGGGTCGATCGTCGTTCAGAGGACCTTGTCGAGCACGACGACAGGGATTTCCCGGCCGCCGGTCGTGGTCTCGTACTCGGCGAAATTCGGGAACGCTTCCTTCTGCGCCTCCCAGATCCGCCGGCGCTCTTCGCCTGATGCGACGCGCGCGGTCACGTCATGTCGCTGAGTTCCGATCTCGATGCTCGCGTTCGGGTTGGCGACCAGGTTGTGGTACCAGTCCGGGTTCGTCGGCGCGCCACCCTTGGACGCGAAGGTGGCGAACGAGTCGTCGGCGAGGCGCTGATACGCCAGCGGATTCACGCGCTCAATACCACTCTTTGCGCCGGTGTGGTGCAACAGCACCAGCGGTAGGCCCTCGAACGGACCTCCAACCTTGCCGCCGTTGGCCCTGAACTCCTCGACGATCCTCTGGTTGAAGTCGTTTGCTTCGCTCACCTTGAACAATCTTAGCGATCGGCTCGCCGTCGGATTACATAATTCCTTGATGGAGAACGGACGTGAACGGCTGAACCCGGATGGGAACGAGCGTCTGACGGCAGCCGTCGGACTCGTCCTGATCGTTCTCACCGCCGTCGAGCTGTGGACGATCGTTTTCGGCTTGCACCAGTTCCTCTCGCTCCACGTGTTCGTCGGCCTGGTCTTGATCCCGCCGGTGCTTCTGAAGCTTGCGAGCACCGGCTGGCGCGCCCTCCGTTACTACTCGGGAAGCGAGCCGTACCGGTTGAAAGGCGCGCCGGAGCTCCCGATGCGCCTGCTCGCGCCGCTGCTCGTCGCCGCCACGGTGATCCTCTTCGGAAGCGGCGTTGCCATGGGCATCCTGCACGGGCACTCGCTCATGATCGCTCGGCGGCTGCACGGGCCTGCCTCTGCCGTCTGGCTGATCCTCATCGGGGTGCACGTCCTCGTCTACCTCAAACGGGCACTCATCAGCAGCAAGCAAGACATCGCGGCTGGGCCTCGAGCGTCCGTGCGCGGGGCGACAGCTCGCACCTATGTCCTCGCTGTTGCGATCGTCGCGGGCGTCATCGTCGCTGCCGCGACTGTTCCCGCCCAACATCATTGGCTCCATCTGCCGCCCAAGCACGACCATCGAGACGGCAGCGCAGCTGTCGGCCCGGGCCGGTAGCGTGCGGCGCCGTGCGTCTCTACATTGCCGGCCCGTTGTTTTCCGACGCCGAGCGCTCGTGGCTCGACGCTCTCGCCGCGCAGCTGCGCACTGAGGGCTTCGACTGCTTCGTCCCGCACGAGCACTTCACCGAGCTCGCCGACGTCACACTCGAGCAGGTCTACCAGGTCGACACGGAGGGTCTCCGCTCGGCCAACGCGCTCGTCGCCTGGCTCGACGGGCCCATGGTCGACGACGGCACCGCGTGCGAGATTGGGATGTTTGCGGAGCTCGTGCGCAACGGCGGTGAGCACTACAGCGGCATCGTCGCGATCGCGACCGACCTCCGGCTCGAACGCCGCCGTCAGCAGAGCGTCGTCGGAGCTGGCATGAACCTCTTCGTTGCCGGCGCGATCGAGTCGTGCGGGAAGATCGTGCACGGAGTCGACGAGATCGCCGCTGCGCTGCGCGAGCTCTAGATGGTGAAGGTCGAGGCCATGGAGATCGAAGGGCGGAAGGTCTACACCGTCCGCGGCTTCAACAGCGGCGTCGCGCGCTACCTGAACAAGCTGCCGACTCTGTGGATCGAGGGCGAGGTGACCGAGCTGCGCCGCCAGGAACGTTGGGCGTCGGTCTTCTTCACGCTCAAGGACCCGGAGGACGGGGCGACGCTGCCGGTGCAAATGCCGCGCGGCCAGTACGACGCGCTCGAGCTCGAGCTCGCCGAAGGCGAGCGCGTGCACGTCTTCGGGCGTGCAGAGCTCTACGAGCAGCGCGGCGAGCTGCGCCTGAAGGCGCTCACGATCGAGCGCTTCGGCCTCGGCGCGCACCTGGCCGCACTGGAGCGGCTGAAGAAGAAGCTCGCCGCGGAAGGCCTGTTCAACGAGAGCCGCAAGCGTGCTCTCCCCCGCTTTCCGCGCTTGATCGGGCTCGTCACCGGCAACGACGCCGCGGCGAAGCGCGACGTGCTGACACACATCGTGCAACGCTTCCCACCGGCGAACGTGCTCGTCGCAGAGACGTACGTGCAAGGCCCGCGCGCCGCCGTCGCGATCGCCACCGCGATCGGCGACCTGTGCGCGCGCGGCGTCGACGTGATCGTGCTCGCGCGCGGCGGCGGCAGCTTCGAGGACCTGCTGCCGTTCTCCGACGAGCGCGTCGTGCGCGCGGTCGCCGAATGCGCCGTCCCGATCGTCTCGGCCGTCGGGCACGAGCAGGACACCCCGCTCTGCGATCTCGCCGCCGACGTTCGAGCCTCGACGCCGACGGCGGCCGCGCGAATCGTCGTCCCCGATCTCGCCGAGCTGCGCGAGAAGCTCGAGCGCACCCGCGCGAGCCTCCACCGCGGCGCGCAGCGAGCCGCGGAGCGCTACGCACAGCGGCTCGCAACGGCACACGAGCGCCTGCAGCGCGCGCCGCTCCTTGCGCTGGAGCGAAGAGCGGCGAGGCTCGACACGCTGCACGCGCGGCTCGGCGCGCTCAGCCCGGTCGCGGTGCTCGAGCGCGGCTACGCGATCGTGCACCGCGGCGACGCCGTCGTTCGCTCTGCGCAGCAGGTGGCCACCGGAGACGCGATCGACGTGCGCGTCGCCGAGGGAAGCTTTGGAGCGACCGTTGGCTGAGCTCAGCTTCGAAGAAGCGCAGAAAGAGTTGGAGTCGATCGTCGAGCGGCTCGAACGCGGCGATGCGGGCGTCGACGAGTTGACGAAGCTGTGGGAGCGAGGCGAGGAGCTCTACCGCATCTGCGCGGCGAAGCTCGACGGCGTCCGCGGGAAGATCGAAGAGCTAACCAAGGTCGACGAGAGCGCCGGCTAGCTCCTCGCCGAGCTGTATGAGGTCCTCGCCGGCGAGCGCGCGGCGGCCCGAGAGCGCATGCGCGTGCACGCCGTCGCGGACGATGCCGCCGAACAGCTCGCACTGAACTCCGAGCCGCTCGCAGCGGCGGACGACGGCGCCGGGCGCCTTTCCCTCCAGCGTCGTCGCGTCGACCGTTCCCTCTCCGGTAACGACAAGGTCGGCGTTGCGGGCGCGCTCGTCGAAGCCGATCGTGTCGAGGATGTGCTCCGCGCCTTCGACGAGCTCGGCGCCGAGCGCTGCGAGCGCCGCACCGAGCCCGCCGCCGGCGCCCGCGCCGGGCAGGTCCCGGTACGGCGCGAGCTCCTCGAGCGCGGCCAGACGGGCTTCCAGCTCCTCGACGACCTCGGGCGTCGCGCCCTTCTGCGGCCCGAAAACGCGAGCGGCGCCCCGCTCACCGAGCAGCGGGTTGCGCACATCGCAGAGCACGCGGATCGGAATGTCACGCAGCCAGGAGCCGACGACGGCTCGCAGCGCCGTGCCGCCGTCGACGGTCGCGGTGCCGCCGACGCCGACGAGGAAGGCGGTGGGCTGCGTCGCGAGCGTCGCCAGGAGCAGCTCGCCGAGGCCGAGGCTGGTCGTCCGGAGCGGGTCGCGCTCGTCGGGCTGGAGCAGCGGCAGCCCGAGCGCCTGGGCCGACTCGACCACCGCGGTGCCGTCGTCGAGCAGGAGCCATTCGGCCGCGACCGGCCGCCCCAGCGCATCGCTGACGACCGCCGTGTGCCAGGTGCCGCCGAGCGCGGCGTGGATCACCGCCGCAGTTCCTTCGCCACCGTCGGCGACCGGGACCTCGTCGACCTCGACGCCGGGAACGCGACGCATGCCCGCGGCCAGCAGCGTGGCTGCCTCGAGCGGCGCGAGGACGCCTTTGAGGCTAGCCGGAGACGCGAGAGCGAGCACNNCAGCCCAACGCCGACGCCGACGGACGCCTCGATCGCCTGCAAGCCGACGCCGAAGGCGAACCCGCGCGCGTACGGGACTCCGTAGTTGACGAGCGGGAAGGCGATCGCGATCTGCACGAGCCCGAAGTTGCCGGGCCACAGCGGGAAGATCGTCGCCACGTTGATCAAGACGAGCACGAGGCCTGCTGTTGAGAGGTGCGCGTGGATGTGGAACGCGAACATCGCCGACCAGACCGCGAGCAGCTGGCAGAACCAGCCCCCGAACTGGAACGTCGCCGCGGTCGTCGCGGCGACGGGCGAGCGCATCACGGCGAGGCCCACCCTCGCGCGGGCGATCAGCTGACGCACCGGCCCGAGCCCTTCGAGCGCGTCGCGGTGCGCGCGGCGCGCGAGCAGCATCGCGACGACGAAGAGCATGATCCCGAGTGCGAGCACGAGGGCGATCGACGTCAGCGCCCAGCCGGGGATCTTCGCGGTGAGCAGGACCCAGATCACGAGCGCCGTCGCGGGGAACAGGTCGAACATGCGATGCGCGAACACGGAGCCGATCAACGTCGCCGTTGCGCCGCGACGGCCGGGCAGCCGGCGGCGCAGCACCGCGACGCGCGCGAGCTCGCCGACACGGCCCGGCAGCACAGCGTTGGCGAAGAGGCCGACGCTGAACGCAGAGAAGACGAGCGGGAAGCGCGGCCGCGGCGGGTCGAGCGACTGCTTGATCGTCGTGTCCCACGCAAACGCACGCGAGAGGACCGACAGGAGGTTGAGCCCGATCGCCGCGATCACCCAGCGCCAGCGCACGACGGTGAACGCGTCGTGCACGAGGTGCCAGTCGGGCCCCCGGTAGATGAAGAGCGCGACGGCGACCGCGATCAGCGGGAGCACGAGCAGCGCGCGCCAGCGGCCGTTGCGCAGCATCAGCCGACAACCTCTTCGTAGGTCAGCTCGAGGCGTCGCGCGATGTCGTCCCAGGCGTAGTTCGCGATGGCGTGGGCGCGTGCGGCACGGCCCATCTCGACTCGGCGCGGCTCGTCGGAGAGCACGTCGATCACTGCGGCTGCAAGCGCGTCGGGATCGTTCGGCGGGACGAGACGCGCAGCCTCGGCTGTCGCGACGGCGGCGTAGCCGGGAATGTCAGACGCCACGGAAGGCGTCGCGCATGCGAACGCCTCGGCGAGAACGAGCCCGAAGCTCTCACCGCCGAGCGCCGGCGTCACCGACACCTTCGCTCGCTTGAGCTCGTGTGTGCGCACCTCGTTCGGCACGATCCCGAGCATGTCGATGCCCGCCTCGTCGACGTGCAGGCGGGAGTTCAGCAGCCGGTACTGCAGCGGGTCGGTGCCGATCACGCGCAGGCGCGCACCGGTTGCGGCGTGAATCGACGGCCACGCGCGCAGCAGCGTCGGCAAGCCCTTGCGGTGGTCGTGCCGCCCGATGAAGACGACGGTGTTGTCGCGATCGGCGGGGTCGGCGTTGTCGGGGATCAGCACGCCGTTCGGGATCACTCGGTAGTCGCCGGGTATGAAGCGTGCCGCCGACTCGGCCGCCATCGGCGAGACGGCGATGCGCGCGTCGATCCGATCCATCAGGAAGCCCCAAAAGTGCATAGCGGGCCCCATCCAGCCGAGATCGCCGTGTGCGTGATGGGTTGCGACGATCGGGCACCGCGCGAGCGAGATCGCAGCGACGCAGATCGCCGGCGTCATCGGCTCGTGGCAATGGATGACGTCGAACTGCTCTTCCTCGAGGATCCTGCGCATCCGTGGCATCACGCGCGGCGAGAGGACGATGTTCGTCATCGAGCCGTTCGCCGGCACGACCACCGAGCGCCCCACCGGGATGATCCCGTCGGGCAGAGCCCCGTGACGTCCGGTGCGTGGGTGCAGCAGGCGCGTGAGGACGCCCGCCGGATCGTTCCCCATCACGACCTGCACGTCGTGGCCGCGGCGGCGCAGGGCTGCCGCCTGGTGCTCGGAGTGCTCGACCACCCCGCCCCAGTAGGACCACGAGAACGGCACGACGATGCCGATCTTCATCGGACGATCTCCGCTGCGAACGCGTGCTGGAGGCGCTCGGCGCCCAGCTCGATCGTCTCGTCGTCGACGGCGAGCGAGAGTCGCGCCCAGCCGGCGCCGCTCGGGCCGAAGCCCTCCCCGGGCGCGACCGCGACGCGGTGCTCTTCGAGCAGCCGCNNCGGCGCTCAGCCCGTCGGGCAGCCGGAGCCAGACGAAGAACGTGCCTTCGCACACCGGCGGCTCGGGCAGTGCGGCGGCGATCAGGTCGCGCCGGCGCTCGTAGCCGGCGACGCGCGCGTCGACCGAGTCCTGCGGTCCTTCGAGCGCGGCGATCGCCGCGCGTTGCAGCGGCTCGAAGATGCCGACGCGGTTGTGGTCGTTCAGCAGGTTGATGCGCTCGACGATCTCGGCGTTGCCGACGACGAACCCGATCCGCCAGCCGGCCATCCCGTAGGTCTTCGACATCGACCACATCTCGACGCCGACGTCCTTGGCGCCGGGCGTTGCGAGGAAGCTCTGCGGGCGGCGGCCGTCGAAGACGATGTCGACGTAGGCCGCGTCGTGCACGACGGCGCCGCCGGTGCGCTCGGCCCAGCGGACGGCGCCCTCGAACGTCCCGGGGGGCGCGCAGACGGCGCACGGGTTCGACGGATAGTTGAGGTAGAGCGCCGCCGCGTCGGGGGCCGCGTCCAGGTCGGGCGACCAGCCTTCGTCGGCGCGCAACGGCACCGTCTCGAGGCGCGCGCCTGCGAGCGCAGGCCCGGAGGGATAGTCGGGGTAGAACGGGTCGGGAAGCAGGATCCGGTCGCCTTCGTCGGCGAGCGAGAGCGCGAGCTCGACGATCGCGGTCTTCGTGCCGGGGACAACCGCGATCTCGCGCTCGGGGTCGAGCTCGACGCCGTACACGTCGCGGTAGCGGGCGGCGAGCGCCTCCTTCGTGTCGGCGAGCCCGCGGATCGGGCCGTAGCCGTGCACATCGGCGCGGGCGGCGCTCGCCGACAACGCCTCGACGACATGCGGTGGCGGCCCCACTTCGGGGTTTCCGCGACCGAGGTCGACGAGCGGCGGCCCCCCTGCCGCGGTCGCGGCAGCGACACGGCCGAGAAGCGCGACGAAGTACTGCTGGGGCAGCCGATCCAAGCGTTTGGGTCTGGCGCGCACCTTGCTGGACTCTAACTAGGGTTCCCGGGGTGAACCTCGTGGAGGCACTGGCCGGCGGAATCGGGCCACGCACGGCGGGCGGCCCCGAAGCCGCACGGGCGGCCGACACCGTCGCGGAGGCATTTCGGGAGCTCGGCCTCGACGTGCGCTTCCAGGAGTTCCACCTGCTCGGCTACGAGGCGGACGAGCCGCAGCTCGAGGTCGAGGGCGAGCGGTGGGACGCCGGGCCGTGCATGTACGCGCACAACTTCGACGGCGAAGGCACGGTGCGGCGGATCGGCGCCATCAAGGCGCCGTTCGGGGACCTCATGCTCCCGAACTTCGCGATCGTCGACGCCAGCGGCCGCGAGGTTGCCCGCCTCCTGACGAGCCCGTTCTCGCCGGGCGCGATCCCGTTCATGTCGATCCACACGCACGTCACGACGCCTCCGACCGCGTTCGTTTCCCGCGGTGATGCGCAACGGCTGGAGGACGGCATGCGCGTTCGCCTGAAGGTCGGCGGCCGCTTCCTGCCGGGCCTGATGGAGCGCAACGTGATCGCGGAGATCCCGGGTCGCGGCGATCAGCACGTCGTCGTCGGCGCCCACTACGACTCGGTGTGGCACGGACCGGGCGCGATCGACAACGCGTCGGGCGTCGAGGGCGTGCGGCGGATCGGAGAGGCGCTNNCTGACCGGCTCGCGCTACTACACCGACGAGGCGAAGCTGCGCGGCGAGCTCGACCTGGTCGCCGGGATGGTGAATCTCGACTGCATCGCCTTCGGCGAGAAGCTGAACGTGCTCGCCTCGCCGAGCGCGCTGCTCGACCGCGCGACGGAGATCGCGCGCACGCTCGGGCTGCTCGACCGCTACGAGCTCGTCACCGGCCCGGCGACCGGCGGCGTCGATTCGCACTGGTTCGCGGAGAACAACGTGCCGGCGGTGAGCGTCTTGCACTTCCCCTACGACGAGTACCACCTGACGACCGACNNGGCCTCGCCGAGCTGCACACCCACCTCGGCGGCTCGGTTGCCTCGGACATCCTGTGGAGCCTCGCGCACGAACAGGGGATCGCGCTACCGACACGCGACTACTGGGAGTTCGAGCGGCTCGTGACGGTGTCCGATCCGCGCGGCGTGCCGGATCTCGATTCGCTCGACCAGATCTACCACCTGACGGAGCTGATCCAGTCGTCGCCGCTCGCGGTCGAGCGGAGCGTGCACGCGGCGATCGGCGGCGCCTACCGCTCGCAGCGCATCACGACGCTCGAGCTGCGGTTCAACCCGATGAAGCGCAACCGCGGCGGCGAGCGCGACCTCGACCACATCATCCTCGCGGCGATCCGCGGGCTCGACATCGCCTCGCTCGAGTACCCGCAGGTGCGCGCGGGGTTGATCTTGATGATGGACCGCACGTTCACCGCCGAGCAGAACATGGTGATCGTCGAGAAGGCGATCAAGTACATGCCGCGCGGCATCGTGGGCATCGACATCGCAGGCCCGCGGCCGAATGGCGCGCGCTACGACTACACGCAGATCCGCGAGCACGTGGAGCTCGCGCGCGACGCCGGCCTCGGCGTGACGATCCATGTCGGTGAGGAGGGCGGCGACCATGGCCTGCAGGAGATCCGCGAGGTGGTCGAGTCGTTGCGGCCCGACCGGCTGGGCCACGGCATCCTCGCCCGCCGCGACCCGGCGCTGATGGAGGCGATCCGCAGGGCGGACATCACGCTCGAGATCTGCCCCACGTCGAACCTGCTCACCAAGGCGCTCGCGAACGAGGACGAGGTGCGCGCGACGTTCCGCACCTTCGTCGAGCACGGCGTGCCGTTCACGATCGCGACGGACGGACCGGAGATGATGCGCACGCACCTGCGGGACGAGTTCGAGCTGCTGGTGCGGATCGGCGCGCTTGACGAGAGCGAAGTGCGGCAGGCGAACGAGCGGGGCCACGACGCGTCGTTCGTGGCCCGGCGCGCGCAGATTCGCGCTTAGCTGACATCGGATACACCCTTCGGCCGATACTTCGGCCGGCGTCTGCGCCCTAGCCTCGTTCGCATGCAGGCACTCCGAGACTCTTCGGGCATCACCAACAGGCAACGGCAGGTCGTCGAACTGATCGCCCAGGGCCTGTCGAACGACGAGGTCGGGCTGGAGCTCGGCATCTCTCCGCGGACGGCGAAGGCGCATTGCGATGTGCTCCGGCAGAAGCTGGGCGTTCCGCGGCGGCGGCAGATCCCGGTCGCGTTCCGTTTGCTGACGGGCGAAGACCCGCTGGCAAACCGTCTGGAGTCGGCGCGAGCCGACAACGGGGGCTGACGGCGAAGAGGCGTCCGCGGCGAATCCCTCCGCCGCGGACGCCGCGGCCCCTTGCATCTGACGACGAGAGGCGTAGCGTTCAAGGCGGCGAGCGGCACGCCTCCGGACGAGGGCAGGCAGGCATGACCGCAAGCACGGAACAATCGAGGCGGATCCGCCGCGAACGTCGCATCATCGAGCGGCCGCGGCTGATCAAGATGCTCGACGAGTGCGAGGCGCGTGTGATCCTGCTCCTCGCCCCGGCCGGCTACGGAAAGACGACGCTCGCGCGCCAGTGGGCGAAGAGCCTCAACGGCGCGATCTGGGTGACGTTGACGCCGGCGCATCGAGACGTGGCGCGCTTCGCGGAGGACGTCGCTGCCGGAATCGACAACCTCGGAGGCAATGCGTCCCGATTTATCGGCGAGTACCTGCGTGCGCGGAGCAACCCCCAGCGTGCAGCCCGAGACATCGGGTCCGCACTCGCCGAGCAGCTCGATGCGGCACGAGTGCAGTGGGTCATCTTCGACGACTACCACGAAGTCAGCGAATCGCCTGAGCTGGACGAGCTGATCTCCCTGATCGAAGAACGCTCGACCGCGCGCCTCCTGATCGCCTCCCGGGTGCGCCCGGCCTGGGCCACACAGCGACGCGTTCTTTATCGCGAGATCGAACAGATCAGTCGAGAGGACATGGCAATGGACGCGGACGAGTCGAAGCTCGTGCTCGGCCACAGGCCCGATCTCGGCACCCTCGTGAGCCAGGCTGAGGGCTGGCCCGCCGTGCTCGCCCTCGCGGTCGGCACCGGCGGGCTCCGCCTGCCGGGCGGCGCGATGCCCGCCGAGCTCTACGCCTTCATCGCCGAAGAGCTGTACCAGTCGGTGCCGGAAACGCTCCGGCAACAGCTCCTTCGCATGGCCCTAGCCCCAGAACTGACACAAGATGCGACGTCGACGCTGCTCGGCGACGACGGGGACAAGGTGATCGAGCAGGCGCGCGAAGTCGGATTCCTGTCCGCGGACCAGGTCATGGATCTCCACCCTTTGGTTCGGGACTTTCTTCTGCAGAAGCTGTCCGAGGATCCTTCTGCGCAGACGCTGGTCCACAACGCCGTGCTGTTGTGCCTCGAGCGGCAACGCTGGGATCGGACCTTCGAGCTCGTCCTTCGATTCGGGCTCAAAGACCTCGTCGAGCCGGTCCTGGAAGCGGCGTATAAGCCGCTCGTCCGCTCCGGGCATGTCGAGACGCTCTCGACCTTCGCCGCTAGCGCTCGGAGTTTGTTCCCGCCTTCAGCGTTCCCGGTCATCATCGACCTGGTCGATGCCGAGGTCGCGAGTCGCGACGGTGCTCACCCACTCGCGGTCGACCTGGCGAGTCGGGTGCGAGCGCGCCTGCCAGCGGGACACGCGCTCGCGTCGCGGGCAGCCGCGATCGTCGGACTCAGCGCGTTCTCACAGGCCGACCTCGTGACTGCCGAATCCGCCTATCGTGCAGCCCACGAAACGGCAAGCGACGACCAGGACGAGGCGGGAGCCCTCTACGGCTGGGCCCTCGCCTCGATCCAAGGCGAGGTCGGAGATGCAGGGGCCGTTCTGGCGAGGTTGGCGCGTCGGCGCCATGCGTCCGCTCTCGATCTCGTCCGTTACGGGACGGTAGAAATCGTTCGTCGGCGTTTTGGCGAAGGACTGGCTGCCCCGTTGAGAGTTGAAGAGTCAGTCCACGCATTGACGCTCGTCGAAGATCCTCGCGCACGAAGCTCTCTTACATTCACGCTCGCTTACGCCTTGGCGCTGATGAGCGAGTATCGCGAGGCCCTTGAGCTCGCCTATCAGGCGAAGGCGGATGTCGATGCCTTCGACCTCGAGTTCGCACGACCGCACAGCGATTGGAATCTGGCGTTCATCCATATGGGACTCCGGCGTTTCGGGGCGGCGGAGCGTTGCCTCCAGCTCGTGGAGGACGCGAGCCGCCATCGTCCGCTCGGGTATCACGTGCTCAATGCGAGAATCCTGCGGGCCCGAATGGCTCTCCAGACGGGGGAGCTCGACCGGGCGCTCGAGCTCGTGCAGCTGCCGGCGACGGAGGTGACGATCCCTTCGCTGCACGCGGAGTACCTTGCGATCCGAGCATTGACGTATGCGGCCGCCGGAAATGCGAAGCAGGCAGCAGCAATGGCAGCTGCGGCGGTTCAACGGAGTACTGCAGTCGAGGTGAAAGTCCTCGCGGCCGCATCCCGCGCGGTCAGCGCCGAGGGCGCGGACCGCGAAAGCGAATGCGAGGCGCTCTTTGCCTGCGCCAGCCGCTTGGGGACATGGGACCCGGTTCTGACCGCGCTCCGTTGCTCACCGCCGCTCAGCGATCTGGCCGGCAGGCTGCCGAGCCTGCGACCGACACTCGAGCGCTTGTACGAACGGTCGAACGACTTCGCCCTTGCGCGCCGTGCCGGCATCCGCTCGCGCTCCCCTCGATCCCCCGACGAATTGCTCTCACCACGCGAGCGGGAGGTGCTCGGTCTGATGGCCCGGGGGTTCCGGAATCGCGAGATCGCGAACGCGTTGGTGATCTCCGAGTCGACGACCAAAGTTCATGTCCGACACATCCTCGAGAAGCTCGGCGTCCGCACACGAGCCGAAGCCGTGGCCCGGTTCGATTTGTTCTCGGCTTAGGCCGAGACGGAGACTTCGAGCTGCGGTACCTCGCTGAGGCTTGCGGGCAGCAGCTGGAACTCCGCCCCGCGACCGCTGCGGTAGTCCTCATTTGCGCCGGCGAGGATCGCCTCAAAGGCAGCCACCACGGCCGTGTCGAACTGTGACTCGACAGCTTGCGCAAGGCGGAGGCGCGCCACCCGGCTGGGCATTGCGTCGCGATAAGGGCGGTCAGAGGTCATCGCATTGTAGGCGTCTGCGACCGCGATGATCCGCGAGAGCGCCGGGATCTGCTCCTCCGAGAACCCGTCCGGGTATCCCTGCCCATCGACCCGCTCATGATGATGGCGGACGATCGCGGCGATCTCGGCATAGCTGTCGACGTTCGCCAGGATGCGCGCGCCGATTTCGGCGTGACGCTGCATTTCGCGCCGCTCATCGAGGGTGAGCGCACCGGGCTTCTCGAGGAGACCGGCCGGCAGGCCGATCTTTCCGATGTCGTGGACCAAGCCGCAGAGGTGCGCGAGCGCTGCTTGGTCTTCGCCGAGCTGCATCCGCTCTGCGATGTCGCGGGCGTAGATAGCAACAGCTGCTGAGTGGCCAGCGGTGTATTGATCCCGGGCGTCGAGCGTCGCAATCAGGCCTTTTGCGAAGGAAAGGTTCGCAGCCTTAAGCTGCGCGTTGGCCTCGCCCAGGTCCGCAGCGAGACGACTCTGCGCCTGGTACATGAGGAACCAGCGCTGCGCCGCGAGCGCCGGCACGAAGAAGAGTGGCAGCGTCCAGGGCGAGACGTCGCGGTAGGCGAGCACGAGCACGGCGACGACTGGGCCGTAGAAGGGCACCGAGGCCACGACGACGGGGAGCAGGCCGCGGACCGCCTCGGACCAGCGCCCGAGTCCGCGGAGCAAGAACACGGTCGATGTGAGCGCGGTGTCGGCGACCTCGGCGACCGTCGCGGCAAGGGTGGCCGCGACGAGGACTTCGCCCGGGCCGGACGGGAGCAATGCGAACACGCCCATGGCGGCCGCACCCGCCGCAGCCCCAACCACGGAGCGACTGAACAGATACGTAATGCGCCCCGCAATCGGCATGCTGCAGCCGACAGCTGAGGCGCCAAAGACGGCCATCCCGGCGAGAGGGCCGAAGAGAACTGCCGCGAAGACCGACGGGAACAGCGAGATCGATACCCACAGATCTGCGCGAGGGACACGGAGGTCGATCCGTCCGCGCCACTCCGTGACCGCCGCGACGATAGCGAGCGGCACCACAGCTGCAACAGGCCCGAGCCTGACGCCACCGACGGCAAGCGCGGCCGCTAGGCCTGTAGACACGAAGCCGGCCACGGCCACGTAGATGGCGACCGGGCGGCTCACATCCGCAAAGACAAGCCGAATCCGGCGAAAGAGTTGCGCATCCCCCAAAAGGGTTATATGGTTCGTCATGCCGTCAGTCCTAACCAATTACGGGGGATAGAAATGACCAAGATCGCCAACATGTTCCGGAAGGCCGCCATCGCCGGCGGCTCCTCCTGCTGGTAACAAGGCTCGCGTAGTTAACTGGGTTCGACACTAAGTGGCCTCACCCCTTCGGGGGTCTTGTCCACAGGCGGTGGAAAACTCGCAAGGCACCTTTTTCGGCAGGCCGTCCACAGGGCGGCCTTCCTTTTGCCCGCTAGTTGATCAAGCTGCGGCGAAAGCCGACGGCGACCGCATGGGCCCGGCTACGGGCCTGCAGCTTGGCAAGCAGGTGACGAACGTGGCTCTTCACCGTCTCCTCGGAGAGGAAGAGCCGCACGCCGATCTCGCGGTTCACGAGGCCGTCCGAGATCAGTTGCAGCACCTCGATCTCGCGGGCGGTCGGCTCCTGCTCCAGCTCCTGCAAGGGCGGCTGGAAGGGGATGACCTCCGCGACCGAGGCGTCCCGGCGCGCGGCGACCGACTCGAACCGAGCCGAATGCTCCCGATACCGGGTCAGGATCTCGTTCCGCTGTGCAGCGTCCATCGAGTGGGCTATCGGCCCTCGTTAACACCAGCTTTAGGATGAATCCACCCAAAAGAGTGACGCCGGCGCCGCTTGGAAGGCCGAGTTAGAGCCGAATCAGCTTGTGACGCCGCGCGCGCAGGTCCTGCGGTTCGGGCTCCTCGACGACGCCGATCCCGTCCTCACGGCCCGTCGAGTGGAGAATCCGGCCCTCGCCGAGCCAAAACGCGATGTGGTCGGCCGGCTCACCGTAGGTGACGAGGTCGCCCGGCTCGAGCTCCGCCACCTCGGTCGCCGCGCCCTCCTGCTCGGCCGCGTCCCGCGGGACGAGCCTCCCGAGCCGGCGATACGCCATATGGACGAGTCCCGAACAGTCGATGCCGCGTTCGGTCAGGCCGCCCCAGAGATACGGCGCGCCCAGGTAGGAGCGGGCGACGTCGAGCGGCGAGCCCGCCGCCTCCGCCGGGAGCTCGCCCGCGCCCTCCTCGAGCACCTCGTCGCGAAGCCAGCCCGGATAGTCGTAGGCGGTGCGCACCCGCGCCCAGCCATCCCGCCGCTCCTCCACGTGCAACGGCTCGCCGCGCAGCGCCTGCGTCACCTGCTCGGCCGCGTCGTCCGGCTCCGCGCGCAGCGGCGCTACCTCGACCGCGCACCTCACCGCGAGCGTGCGTGCCTCTCGATCTTCTGCTCCAACATCGCCTTGACCCGCGGCCAGTCGTCGTCGACCACCGAGTACCAGGCCGAATCCCGGATCGAATCCGGCAGGATCATGTGCTTGCGGAAGATCCCGTCGAAGCTCGCCCCCACGCCGAGCAGCGCCCCCCGCACCCGCAGGTTGCGCGCATCCGTCTTGAACTCGACGCGCATCGCGCCCCACTCGTCGAAGGCGTTTCGCATCAGCAGGTACTTCGTCTCGATGTTCGCGCCCGTCCCCCACTGCGCGCGTTCGAGCCACGTCCAGCCGATCTCGAGGCGCTTGTGGAACGGCTCGACGTTCAGATAGCGCGACGAGCCGACCGGGCGACCGTCGACATGGACGACGAACGGCACCTCCTTCTCACTCTCGAGCGCGAGCTCGAACCAGCGGTCGAAGCCGAACGAATACATGTTCGTGTAGCGGTGAATCTGCGGGTCGCGCTCGGCGGCCTCTCGGAGCCCTTCGCGATGGCGCTCCTCGATCGGCTCGGCGCGCACGATGCGTCCGACAAGCGGATCGGAGGGGCGAAGATCGTCGAGGCGATGCATGTTCATCAGTATTGCCGCACGAGAAAACTGGCGGTACTACGCTTGCGGGTCTGGGATGACGAACCCACCTGATTTCGAGGTGACGGCGGGCGGCGCGATCGCGCTTCAGTCGATCGCCGTCGCCCGCAAAACTCCGAGGCGCCTGTTCTGGGAACGCCTCCGTCAAGACAAGGCCGCCCTCGGCAGCGCGGTCGCGATCGTGCTCCTCGTCCTGATCGCGATCGCCGGCGGACCGCTCTCCCAATGGGTCACCGGCCACCCGCAGAGCCAAACCTACGACTCGATGACCGACGCCTACGGCGTGCCGCTCGGCCCCAACTCGCACTTCTGGTTCGGCGCCGATTCGTCCGGGCGCGACCTCTTCGTATTGACGATGTACGGCGCGCGCACCTCGCTCTTCGTCGGCGTCGTCGCCTCCGGCTTCGCGATGCTGATCGGTCTCGTCGTCGGGCTCACCGCCGGCTTCTTCGGCGGCATCGTCGACACGGTCCTCTCGCGCCTCGGCGACATCCTGCTCGCCGTCCCGCAGATCCTGATCGCGGTCGGCATCGTCGCCGCCTGCGGCGTCAGCAAGTCGGGCTGCCTGCACGGGCTGCTCCAGCCCGGCTTGACGGTGGTGATCGTGGTGATCACGCTCTTCTCTTGGTCGTACATCGCCCGCATCGTCCGCGGCTACACACTCTCGCTGCGCGAGAAGGAGTTCGTGGAGTCCGCGCGCGCGGCGGGCGCGAGCAACTTCCGGATCCTCTGGCAGGAGATCCTCCCGAACCTCATGGGGCCGCTGATCGTCTACTCGACACTCCTCATCCCCACGAACATCCTGTTCGAGGCGGCGCTCTCGTACCTCGGCCTCGGCGTGCCCGTGACCGAGGCCTCGTGGGGGTCGCTGCTCAGCCAGGTCAGCAGCTCGGGCCTTTACAACGTCGCCTGGTGGCTCATGCTGTTCCCCGGCATGTTCCTGATTATCACTACGCTCGCGTTCAACCTGCTCGGCGACGGCCTCCGCGACGCGTTCGACGTGAGGTCGGAGCGATGACGTGCTAGCCAAGACCCTCCAGAAAGGAGACTACCGAGTGAGAAAGATACTTCGGTTCGCGCTCGCGGCCGGCCTCGTTGCCGCGTTCGTGGTGTTCGCAGCCGGCTGCGGGAGCAAGAAGTCGAGCAACGGGTCGACCACGACCACCTCCAACAGCTCGAACTCCGCATATCCCGGCACCTACGCCAACGGCTCGTCCGCGAAGGGCGGGACGTACACCATCGGTTGGGAAGCGTCGTTCGGGTTCACGGACAACTTCGACCCGACGGGCGAGTATCTCGGCAACGCGTGGGGCCTCTACTCGAACCTGATGCTCCGCGCACTGGTCGGGTACAAGCACCTGCCCGGCGCCGCCGGCAACGATCTCGTCGGCGACCTCGCGACTGCTGTCCCGACGCCGACCGACAACGGCCTCACCTACACCTACAAGCTGCGGAGCGGCGTGAAGTACGCGCCGCCGGTCAACCGCGCCGTGACCTCGCAGGACGTCGCGTACGCGATGAACCGGCTCGCCAGTCCGAACGACGGCGGCGAGTACCCGTTCTACTACACCGTGATCAAGGGCTGGGACGCCGTTGCGAGCGGCAAGGCGACAACCGTCTCCGGGATCTCGACGCCCGACTCGAGCACGATCGTGTTCCACCTCACGGCTCCCACCGGCGACTTCAACCGGCGCATGTCGATGCCGGCCACCGCGCCGATCCCGCCTGAGGTCGGCAAGTGCTTCGAAGGCTCGAAGTCGGCGAACGGTGCGTACGGCCGTGACGTGATCTCGAGCGGGCCCTACATGTTCCAGGGGGCCTCCGGGAAGTTCACGTCGTGCGCCGCGCTGAAGCCGTTCAGCGGCTACGCGGGCGCGAACGGCAGCCACATCATCCTCGTTCGCAACCCGAACTACGACCAGTCGACCGACCCGTACCGGAAGAACTACGTCGACACGTTCAAGTTCGTCGTCAACTCGAACGCGGACGACATCTTCGCCAAGGTGCAGGCCGGCCAGTACGACGACGAAGTGTCCGCGCCGACGCCGAAGACGATCGAGCAGTACGCGACGAGCTCCACGCTGAAGCCGCGGATGATCCCGAACGTCGGCGACCGCACGAACTACATCACGATGAACCTGACGCAGCCGCCGTTCGACGACCTTCACGTCCGGAAGGCGATGAACTACATCATCAACAAGGCGGCGCTGCAGAAGGCGTGGGGCGGCCCGATCCCGGGCTCGATCGCCACGCACGTCGTCCCGCCGGTGCTCTACAACGGCGGCCTTTCGGAGTACGACCCGTACGCGACGCCGACCGAGTCCGGCAGCGTCGCAAAGGCGGCAGCCGAGATGAAGCAGTCGAAGTACGACCCGGGCCACACCGGCAAGTGCACCGCCAGCGTCTGCAAGAACGTGGTGATGATCTCGGACGTCCGCAGCGTCGACAAGACGATGGCGCCGATCATCGAGAACGATGCCGCTGAGATCGGCATCCACTTGACGATCCGCTCCGTCAACGGTGCGTACCCCGTGATCCAGAAGCCGGGGAACAACATCCCGATCTCGGATCGCTCGAGCTGGGGCAAGGACTACGCCGACCCGTACACGTTCTTCGCCGAGCTGTTCGACGGCGGCGCGATCATCAAGGAAGGCAACACGAACTACTCGCTCGTCGGCATCACGCCGGCGATGGCGAAGACGGTCGGCGCAACGGGCACCGTGACCAACGTCCCGACCGTCGACCCCGACATCAACGCCTGCGCGAAGGCGCTTGGCCAGGCCCGCATCACCTGCTGGGAGAACCTGGACAAGAAGCTGATGACGTCGGTCGTCCCGTGGGTGCCGTACCTCTGGCCGAACAACGTCTTCATCGTCGGCCCGCAGGTCACTCACTGGAACTACGACCAGTTCACCGACGGCCCGGCGTACTCGTCGGTCTCCGTCAAGCAGTAAGCGCAACGACACGGGGGCGGGACACGAGTCCCGCCCCCGCTTTCTCCGACCGCGAAGGGATGAGATGACGCTCTACATCGCACGCAGGCTCCTCTGGACGATCGTCGTCGTCTTCTGCGTGATCGCGATCACGTTCGTGGTCTTCTACCTCCTGCCCGCCGGCGATCCCGCGCTGCGCTTCGCCGGCAAGAACCCGACCACGGCGGAGCTGATGACGATCCGCCACCGGCTCGGCCTCGACAAGCCGTGGTACATCCAGTTCCTCCGCTTCGCCTGGCACTTCTTCCGGGGCGACAAGTACGGCTGGCCCGGCCTGGGCTACACCTACGCGAGCGGCAGCTCCGTGAAGGCGCTCGTCTTCGCACGCGCCCCGCGCACCCTCTTCCTGATCGCCGGCGCGTCGGTGATCTGGCTCGTCAGCGGGGTCGCGATCGGCGTCCTCTCGGCCGTCAAGCGCCGCACGCTCGTCGACCGCCTCGCGATGGGCTTCGCGCTCTTCGGGATCTCGACGCCGGTCTTCTGGCTCGGCCTGATGGCGCTCTACATCGTCTGGAGCAAGCTCGGTCTGACCGGCGGGACCGGCTACGTCTCACCCGTCGACAGCATCACCGGGTTCCTCTCCCACATGATCCTGCCCTGGACCGTGCTGGCGCTGCTGTACGCAGCGTTCTACGCGCGGATGACGCGCAACAACCTGCTCGAGACCTTAGGCGAGGACTACATCCGCACCGCGCGCGCGAAAGGCCTGACCGAACGGCGCGTGATCTTCAGGCACGGCCTACGTGCGTCCCTGACGCCGATCGTGACGATGTTCGGCATGGACGTCGCGCTCCTCGTCGGCGGCGCGGTGATCACCGAGTCGGTCTTCAACCTGCAAGGCCTCGGCTACCTTGCGATCAACTCCGCTCTCCAGCAGGACCTGCCGATCGTGCTCGGCGTCGTGCTGCTCGCGTCGGTCGCCGTCGCGGTCGCGAACCTGCTGGTCGACATCCTCTACGCGTTCCTCGACCCGCGAGTGCGCTACGCGTGATCGTAGGCTTGACGGAGATCACCAATAGCGAAGGCACCGGCTTTGCCGGTGCCGGGAGCGGAAATTGAGCTCGTCGCACGATCTGCTACTCGATGTTCGCGGCCTGACGGTTCGCTTCCCGACGCCTGACGGCGTCGTCCAGGCGGTCTCGGACGTCTCGTTCACGCTCTCGCGGGGCGAGACGCTCGGCGTCGTCGGCGAGTCGGGGTCGGGCAAAAGCGTGTCGAACCTCGCGATCATGGGCCTGCTCAACCAACAGCGCACGGCGATCAGCGGCGAGGTCGAGTTCATGGGACGCAACCTGCTGACGCTGCCTCCGGACGAGTTGCGAAAGATTCGCGGCAAGGACATCGCGATGGTCTTCCAGGACCCGTTTGCGTGCCTGCACCCGATGTACCGCGTCGGCTGGCAGATTGCAGAGGCTGTCACCGCGCATGCGAGTGTGGGCAAAAAGGCTGCGTGGGCGCGCGCCGTCGAGCTGCTCGACCACGTCGGAATCCCGAACGCGAAGTCGCGCGCCCGCGACTTCCCGCATCAGTTTTCCGGCGGGATGCGCCAGCGCGCGATGATCGCGATGGCGCTCGTCCACAACCCGTCGATCCTGATCTGCGACGAGCCGACCACCGCGCTCGACGTGACGGTGCAGGCCCAGATCCTGGAGCTGATCGAAGCGGTCAAGCGCGAGTTCGACATCGGGGTCATCCTCGTCACGCACGATCTCGGCGTCATCGCCGAGACCGCGACCACCGTCATGGTCATGTACGCGGGCCGGATCATGGAGTACGGGCCGGCGCAGCAGATCTTCGAGCGGCCCCAGCATCCGTACGCGTGGGGACTGCTCGACTCGATGCCGAGCGTCGAGAAGCGCCTGTCGGCGCTCGTGCCGATCGAGGGCGCGCCGCCGTCCCTGCTCTCGCCGCCGTCCGGCTGCCCGTTCCATCCGCGCTGCCGCTACCGCTTCGAGCCGTGCCCAACCGAACGGCCGCCCCTCGCTGTTCCCACCCAGGCGCCCGACGCGCATGCGGACGCCTGCCACCTCTCCTGGGAAGCAAAGCAGCGCGAAGGCGGCAAGCGCTCGATCGCCCGCCTCGGTGACGCGGCATGAACGCAAGCGAAAACCTCGTGGAGATCGAGCACCTGACGAAGCGCTTCGCCGTCAAGCAAGGCGTGTTCGCACGCGGCCGGGCGGAAGTGCATGCCGTCGAAGACATCTCGTTGAACGTGCGCCGCGGGGAGACCCTGGGCATCGTCGGCGAGTCCGGCTGCGGCAAGTCGACGACCGCGCGCCTGATCCTGCGACTTCTCGAACCGACGAGCGGCACCTTGCGGTTCGACGGGCACGACATCTCGAAGCTCTCGCAGCGCGCGTTGCGGCCGTTGCGCCGCGAGATGCAGATGATCTTCCAGGACCCGTACTCGTCGCTGAACCCGCGCAAGACGGTTGGGCAGATCATCGGCGCTCCGTTCGCCATCCACCACGCAAAGGGCGGCAGGGAGCGTGTCGAGGAGCTCCTCGAGACGGTCGGACTGAGCCCGGAGCACTACAACCGGTACCCGCACGAGTTCTCGGGCGGCCAGCGCCAGCGCATCGGCGTCGCGCGCGCCCTCGCGCTGTCGCCCAAGCTGATCGTCTGCGACGAGCCGGTCTCGGCACTCGACGTGTCGATCCAGGCGCAGATCCTCAACCTGCTGCGGAACCTGCAGACCGAGTTCAACCTCACCTATGTCTTCATCTCGCACGACCTGTCGGTGATCCGGCAGATCGCCGACCGGATCGCCGTGATGTACCTCGGCCACATCGTCGAGCTCGGCGACAGCGAGTCGATCTACGAGAGCCCCAAGCACCCGTACACGGCTGCGCTCCTCTCGGCAGTGCCGCGCCCAACGACGGGCGGACGCCAGCGGATCGTGCTCTCCGGTGACGTCCCTTCGCCGGTCTCCCCGCCGGCCGCGTGCGTCTTCCACCCGCGCTGCCCGCGCTTCCACGAAGGGCACTGCGACGTCGAGACGCCCCTGCTGCGCGAGCTCGGGCCCAGGCACGAGGCGGCCTGCCACTACCCACTCGAGCGCTGGCCGATGAGCGACGCCGAGGTCCGCCAGGCCGAAGGCGCGACGCGCGCCGACAAGCCGCACCTCCAGGGTGCGGCTCACGACGCGTAACGACTAGGAGGGATTCAGGCCGCGAGGCCTGCGAGCTCGCGCAGCGCGGCAAGCCGCGAGAGCGCCTGGCCCTCGAGCTGGCGGACGCGCTCGCGCGTCAGGTCGAGCTCGTGACCGATCGCCTCGAGCGTCCACGGCTCGCCCTCGAAGCCGAAGCGCAGCTCCAGGATCCGCCGCTCCCGCTCGGGCAGCGCGTCGAGCGCCTTGCGGATGTTCTGGCGGCGCAGCGACTCCTCCGCCTCGTCGAACGGGTCCGCAGCCTCGCGGTCGGCGAAGAGATCGCCGAGCTCGCCTTCGTCGTCCGCGCCGACCGTCTGGTTCAGCGAGACCGACGCGGACGCAGCGGAGAGCGCCTCCTCGACGTGCTGGAGCGGCAAGCCGGTTGCCTCCGCCAGCTCTTCCTTCGTCGGCTCGCGGCCGAGCTCCACCTCGAGCCGACGCGACGCGCGCGACAGCTTCTGCTGGCGCTCGACGACGTGCACCGGGACGCGAATCGTGCGCGCGTGGTTTGCGACCGCGCGCTGCACCGACTGGCGGATCCACCAGGTCGCGTACGTCGAGAACTTGTAGCCGCGCCGCCAGTCGAACTTCTCGACCGCGCGGTTCAGGCCGAGCGTGCCCTCCTGGATCAGGTCGAGGAACGGCACGCCGAGGCCGCGATAGCCCTTCGCGATCGACACGACAAGACGCAGGTTGGACTCGATCATGCGGCGCTTCGCGCGACCGTCGCCACGCTCGATCGCCTTCGCGAGCACGACCTCTTCGTGTGCGGTCAGCAGCTTGTGCTTGCCGACGTCGGCGAGGAAGAGCTGCAGGCTGTCGCCCGCGCCCGACGGCGCGTCCGCCTCGTAGATGACCGGCTCGGCCTGGGCCTTCGTGTTCTTCTCCTCCGTGACCGGCTCGCGCACCTCGAGCCCGATGCGCTCGAGCTCCTTCACGAGATCGGCCACCTCGGGCTCGCCGAGGTCGTTCTCGACCGCGAACGCCTCGAGCTCGGCCGGTTCGATCCAGCCGCGCTCCTCGCCCGCGTCCAGGAGGGTGCGGGCGCTCTCGGTCTCAAGCAGTTCGTTCAGCTGGCTCTGGGTCAAGTCGGAATCGATGTCCTTTCGTTTCTGCGAGCGGTCTTGCAAACCTTCCCGCGCCAGGGTACCGCCCCCTCCAACGCGCGCGGCGGCGGGCCCATTCCTCTCCGAGGGAGTCCTGATTATGGACGGTTTCGGACCGGAAATGTTGTAAGGACTGTTGCAGCTCTGTTACGAGCGTTTCTTGGCCGTGCGCTTGCGCTTCGGCGCCGGGCCGCGGTCGCGCCGGTCCTGGATGAGCTCCGCCGCCCGCTCCGGGGTGATCGCCTCGATCGAGTCGGCCGCTCGCAGGCTGGCATTGGTCTCGCCGTCGGTCACATAGGGGCCGAAGCGGCCCTCCTTGAGGACGATCGGCTGCCCGCTGACCGGGTCCGGCCCGAGCTCCTTGAGCGGCGGCGCCGCGGCCTGGCGGCCCCGCTGCTTCGGCTCGGCGAGCTTGGCGAGCGCCTCCTCGAGGGTGATCGAGAAGAGCTCCTCCTCGCCGTCGAGCGAGCGTGACTCCTTGCCCCGCTTCACGTAGGGGCCGTAGCGGCCGTTCGCGGCCAGCACCTCCTCGCCGTCCGAGTCCCCGAGGGAGCGCGGCAGCGTCAGGAGCTTCAGAGCGTCCTCGAGCGTCACCGTCTCCGGCGACATCGTCTTGAAGAGCGAGGCGGTGCGCGGCTTCTCGTCGCCTTCGACGACCTCGGTGACGTACGGGCCGTAGCGCCCGGCGCGCACCGCGACCGTACGCCCGCTCTCGGGGTCGACGCCCAGCTCGTGCTCCTGGTTTCCCTGCGCGAGGATCTCCTCGGCGCGCGCGGGGGTCAGCTCGTCGGGGGCGATGTCGGGCGGCAGCGTCTGCCGGTCGGTGCCGCGCTCGAGGTATGGGCCGTACTTGCCGACCCGGACGACGATGTCGCTGCCCGGCAGCTCGACCGTGTTGACCTCCCGGGCGTCGATCTCCGCCAGGCGGCCCTCGACGAGCTCCTTCAGGCCGACGTCGTCGTTCTCGCCGAAGTAGAAGCGCTGCAGCCACGCGGTGCGCGCCTCGTCGCCGGCGGCGATCTCGTCGAGATCGTCCTCCATGCGCGCCGTAAACTCGTAGTCGACGAGCTGCGGGAAGTGATTCTCGAGCAGCTTGACGACCGCAAACGCGAGGAACTCCGGAATGAGCGCCTGACCCTGCTTGCGCACGTAGCCGCGGTCGAGGATCGTCCCCATGATCGCGGCATAGGTCGACGGCCGGCCGATTCCGCGCTCCTCGAGCGCCTTCACGAGGCTTGCCTCGGTGAAGCGCGGCGGCGGCGACGTCGAGTGGCCGTCCGGCTCGAGCGCCGTCGCGCTCAGAACGTCGCCTTCGGCGAGCGGCGGCAGCACCTTCTCCTCCGCGTCGCCCGACGGCTCGTCGAGCCCTTCCTCGTAGGCGAGGAGGAAGCCCCGGAAGGTGATGACCGTGCCGGCGGTCGAGAACTCGGTGCTGCGTCCGTCGTCGGCGTTGGCGCCGATCCGCACCGAGACGGTCTGCCCGCGCGCGTCTTCCATCTGCGAGGCGACGGTGCGCTTCCAGATCAGGTCGTAGACGTTGAACTCCTCCGACGTCAGTTCGCGCCGCACCGCGTCTGGCGTGCGGAAGCGGTCGCCGGCGGGACGGATCGCCTCGTGCGCCTCCTGCGCGTTCTTCACCTTGCGGTTGTAGTGACGCGGCTGCGCCGGCACCGAGTCGGCACCGTAGAGCTCGCGGGCCTGGTCGCGCGCGGCGGCAAGCGCCGACTCCGACAGCGTCGTCGAGTCGGTGCGCATATAGGTGATGTAGCCGTTCTCGTACAGGCGCTGCGCGACCCGCATCGTCTGCTGCGAAGAGAGGCGCAGCTTGCGGCTCGCCTCCTGCTGCAGCGTCGAGGTCATGAACGGCG
>PLDP01000091.1 GCA_003136795.1 Actinomycetota bacterium | reverse complement strand
AGCCGCTCGCGCCGAGCCAGGCTAGCGCTGGATGATGCTGTGGACTTCCAGGTACTCGATCGTCGGCGGGCCGTCTCCGAAGCCTGCCTCCGTGCGGGCGGCGGCGACTTTCTCGCCCCAGGCCTCGGCCTGTTCGCGCGAGTCCCAGACCTCGACGATGCGCACCGTTCCGTCGTCGGCGAGTGCGGCTACGTGAAATAGACCTCCAGGTGGAGGCGTGTCGCCCATCGCCAGACGTTCCCTCATTTGGTCGTACTCCGCGGGCGTGATTCGCGTCTCGATAATCCGCGCAGTTGCCACGTAGCCTCCTTATTGATTGCGACCACACTACTTTCACTGAGGCGGCCATCAACCCACGCTCTCCGCCCGGTGGCATCAGCAGCGCCCTCGGGTGACATTGCTGAACGCTGGAGCAGGCGAGCATCGTCGGCCGCGCTGGTGCTAGGAGATTTCCAGCCGGAGCAGGATCTCGTTGCCGTGGAAATCTCCGGTTCGTTTGAAGCCGCATCGCTCGTAGAACGTGACCGGGCTGCCCTCGCCCTGCTCGGCGCTCGTCCACATCGTGGCGGCGCCCCGGCTCCGGAAGTACTCGACGATCAGGTCGAGCGTTGCAGTACCGAAGCCTCGTCGCTGGTAGCGCTCGTCGATGAGGAGCTTCCAGAGATATTGGGCAATGTAGTCGGGGCTGCCGACCTCGTCGGCGATCATCACGAACCCGACCGGCGTCTCTTCGGCATAGATCGCCCAGTAGAGGGCCTGAGCGTCCGGCTCCTCGGCCGCCTCGAGAATCGACTCGCGGACACCGCTCACAAACCGTCCCTGATCCGGCGTTACGGCAAGGGCCTCGACCGCTTCCCGATTCGCGTCCGTGATCGGCCGAAGAGAAACCACCGCGTGAGACCCTAGACCAACCGCTTCCCACCGAGTTTCGAGCTGGCTCGGCCTCCGAGAAACTCGCGAATCAGATTCAGAGAGCGAATCTGGTTCGGTCTTGGTTCGGTGGCAGCGCTACTCGCCCTCGCGCAGGCCGAGCTCGCGTGAGCGCTCGGTGGCCGCGCTGATCGCGTTCAGGAACGCCGCCCGCACGCCGGAGCGCTCCAGCTCTCTGATCGCGCGGGTCGTCGTGCCACCCGGGGATGTGACCGTCTCGCGCAGCTCGACCGGGTGCATCCCTTCGTCGCGCAGCAGGAGCGCGCTCCCGAACATCGTCTGCACGACGAGCTTCGTCGAGACATCGCGGCTGAGACCGAGCAGCAGGCCGGCCTCGATCATCGCCTCGGCGAGCAGGGCAAAGTAGGCGGGGCCCGATCCCGACAAAGCGGTCACGGCGTCGAGATCGACCTCGGAGACCCGAACCACCGCGCCGAGATGCCCGAGCGCCTCCTCGGCGAGCGCGAGGTCCGCTTCGCCGGCGGAGCGACCGGCGGCGACGCCGGCGATCCCCTCGTGGACGAGCGCGGGTGCGTTCGGCATCGCCCGCACGACGCGCGCCTCCGGCGAGAGGTGGCTCTCGATGAACGCGGTGGTGACGCCGGCGGCGACCGACAGGATCACCTGCTCGGAGGTGACGACCGCCGCGATCTCCGCGAGCACGGTCGACATGTCCTGCGGCTTGACGGCGACCACGACGAGTCCCGCGCCCGCCACCGCTTCGACGTTCGACGAGCCGGCAGGCACGCCGTAGCGCTCGCGCAGCTCCTCGGCCCGCTCAGGCCGGCGAACCGTGACGGCGAGCTCGTCCGGCTGCCGCCAGCCCGAGCTCAGGAAGCCACGAACGAGCGACTCGCCGAGGCGCCCGGCGCCGAGGATCGCGATGTGCCTCGACACCGGCTTGCGGCTAACGACGTGCGGTGGCCGTGCGCCGGCGCTTCGCGGGCTCGGGGACCATCCACGCGTGGCCGAACTTCCGCATCTCGCGGATGATCGGCAGCAGCGCACGTCCCTTGTCGGTCAAGACGTACTCGACACGCGGCGGCGACTCGGGGTAGCTGCGCCGAATGACGACACCCTGCCGCTCGAGCATGTCGACGCGCTCCGAGAGGGTGCGCGGACTGATGCCGGGGCAGGCGTGCTCGAGCTCCATGAATCGCCGCGGTCCCTCGGAAAGGTCGTGGACGATCAGCGGCGTCCACTTCGTGGCGATGATCTCCGCCGTGGCGGCGACGGCACATTCGGTGCCATGGGTGTCGTTCATTGTCCTTTTCATGCGCGGCAGTCTACTCCGACGCTCGGTCCGTTGCTATCGAAACGAAAGTGTTCAACCGCTCGGAGCGGCCGTTGCCGTCGAGCCAGTCCTGGACCGCCTGGGCGCACTGCCGTCCTTCGTTGATCGCCCACACGATCAGTGACTGCCCGCGCCGCGCGTCACCTGCGGCGAACACACCGTCGGCGGAAGTGAGATAGCGGCTCGCCGCGGCGTTTCCGCGCGTGTCGCGCTCGACCTGCAGCTGGTCGAGCAACTCCGGCTCCGGCCCGAGGAACCCCATCGCGAGCAGCACGAGGTCCGCCGGGTGCGACTCCTCGGTGCCCGAAACGAGCTCGAACGGCGGCACACCCGAGTTCTCTTGCCAGTTGATCTCCGCGACACGTCCGTCGCTGCCACTGAAGTGCGTCGTCGAGATCGCGAATGAGCGCTCACCGCCTTCCTTGAGCGCGTACGACGTGCGCAGCTTCATCGGCCAGCGCGGCCACGGCGTTACGTCGTCGGGACGCAACGGAGGCGGCTCGCCGAGCAGCTCGATCTGGGTGACCGACGCGGCGCCTTCACGGTTCGCGTGCCCCACGCAGTCGGCGCCGGTGTCGCCGCCGCCGATCACGACGACGTGCTTGCCCGCGGCGCTCAAACCGTCCTTCGCCGTGCCTGCGAGCACACGCGCACGGTCGTAGAGGTACTCCATCGCAAAGTGCACGCCGTCGAGCTCGCGGCCCGGCACGGGCAGGTCGCGCGGAACGCGCGAACCGGTCGCGAGGACGACCGCATCGTGCCGCTCCCGCAGCTCCGCCGCGCTGACGTCCTTTCCGACGTCGACGCCGACGCGAAACTCGACGCCCTCGGCGGCGAGCTGCTGCACGCGCCGTTCGACCAGCCGCTTTTCGATCTTGAACTCCGGCACGCCGAAGCGGATGAGACCGCCGGCCGACTCGTCGCGCTCGTAGACGACGACGTCCTCGCCCGCGCGCGCGAGCTGCTGCGCGCACGCGAGGCCCGCTGGTCCCGAGCCGACGACCGCGACGCTGCGGCCGGTGCGTCGCGCAGCCGGCTGAGGCTCGATCCATCCTTCGCCCCAGCCGCGGTTGACGATCGCCAGCTCGACCTGCTTGATCGAGACGGCGTTCCCCTCGTTGATCTCGAGCACGCAGGCCGCCTCGCAGGGCGCCGGGCAGAGCCGGCCGGTGAACTCGGGGAAGTTGTTCGTCCGGTGCAGCTGCTCGAGCGCCTCCTGCCAGCGGTCGCGGTAGACGAGATCGTTCCAGTCGGGGATCAGGTTCCCGAGCGGACAGCCGTGATGGCAGAACGGGACGCCGCACTCCATGCAGCGGGCGGCCTGCTCGCGCAGCTCGACGAGCGGCAGCGTGCCGACGAACTCGCGGTAGTCGCCGATGCGCTCGGCGGGCGGCCGTTCGGGCGCCTCGACGCGATTCAGGTTGAGGAACGCGCCGATGCGGCCCATTACGCAGCTTCCTCCGTTTCGGTGGTGAAGAAGCCGCCGCCGCCGGCCGAGACGGGCTCGGCGAGCGCGCGCTTGTAGTCGTGCGGGATCACCTTCACGAAGCGGAGCGGGTTCCAATCCTCGAGCAACGCCTCGGCAACCGGCGAGCCCGTGCGCTCGACATGCTCCGCGAGCAGCGAACGGATCGCGTCCTCGTCGGCCTCCTCGAGCGCTTCCAGCGCAACGAGCTGCGTGTTGCAGCGCTGCACGAACTGCGCGTCGTCGTCGAGCACGTAGGCGATGCCGCCGCTCATCCCGGCGGCGAAGTTGCGGCCCGTCGGCCCGATCACGACGACACGGCCGCCGGTCATGTACTCGCAGCCGTGGTCGCCGAGCCCTTCGACGACGGCGGANNGCATCGTCGGGCGGCCGCACGGCGACCACGCCGCCCGAGAGGCCCTTGCCGACGTAGTCGTTTGCGTCGCCGATGAGCGTCAGCTCGATTCCCGGCGCGAGCCACGCGCCGAACGACTGGCCGGCGGAACCGCGCAGCTCGAACTGCACGTCCACCGTCAGCCCGTTCTTCGTGACGTGGTGCGAGAGCAGCCCGCCCACCGCACGGTCGACGTTGCGCACGGGGAACTGCCGCCGGCCGTTGTCGAGCGCTTCGATCAGCTGCCAGTCGAGCGCCTCGCCGATCGGCGAGACCTGCGCCTGCGTACGCCGCAGCGGCGTGCCGTCCGGCACGTCGGGCGCGCGCAGCAGATTCGTCAGGTCGATCCCGCGCGCCTGCCAGTGGGTGAGCGCGTCGTCCGGCTCGAGCAGGTCGACGCGGCCGACCAGGTCCTCGAAGCGCGCGATCCCGAGCGACGCCATCAGCTCGCGCACGTCCTCCGCCACGTGGAAGAGGAACTCGATCACGTGCTCGGGCTGGCCCTTGAACCGCTTCCGAAGCTCCGGGTCCTGCGTCGCGATGCCGACGGGGCACGTGTTCAGGTGGCAGGCGCGCATCATCACGCACCCGGTCGCGATCAGCGGCGCCGTCGCAAAGCCCATCTCGTCGGCGCCGAGCAGCGCGGCGATCACGACGTCGCGGCCCGTCTTCAACTGTCCGTCGGTCTGCACCCACACGCGCGAGCGGAGGTCGTTCAGCACCAGTGTCTGCTGTGTCTCCGCGAGCCCGATCTCCCACGGCACACCGGCGTGCAGGATCGACGAGATCGGCGAGGCGCCCGTGCCGCCGTCGTGGCCCGAGATGAGGATGTGGTCGGCGTTGCACTTGGCAACACCCGCCGCAACGGTGCCCACGCCCACCTCGGCGACGAGCTTGACCGAGATGCGCGCGGCCGGGTTCGCGCAGCGCAGGTCGTAGATCAGCTGCTTGAGGTCTTCGATCGAGTAGATGTCGTGATGCGGCGGC
>PLDP01000058.1 GCA_003136795.1 Actinomycetota bacterium | reverse complement strand
GAGGTCGAGCCCGAGCGCGCAGCCGCGCCGGCGCCGCCGGCCGACGAGGGCGAGCCCGCGACGGCGCCGGTCGACCGCTTCCCGCGCTCGAAGTTCCTCGAGCTCTCGACGCTCGGCCTCGGCGGCGTGATCGGCGGCCTCGTGACCGTTCCCGCGCTCGGCTTCATGGTCGCGCCGGCGTTTCTCAAGCAGGGGCAGAAGGATCACGACATCGGCCCGCTCACCGACTTCCCGGAGGGGAAGTACGTGATCGCGACCTGGATGTCGGACAAGAGCCAGGGCGAGGTTTCGCGTCGCACGGCGTTCGTCCGTTACAACGGCGAGGTCGGAAACCAGCCGAGCTTCACGATCATCTCGAACCACTGCGCGCATCTCGGGTGCCCGGTGCAGCCGAACGGACCGCTCGACAACAAGAACACGAAGCAGCTCGCGGACGTGACGCTGATCCCGACGGTCTCGATCGCCGGCTTCGGCTGCCCCTGCCACGGCGGCCAGTACGACACCGAGGGCAACCGCACCGCGGGGCCGCCGGTGCGCGCGCTCGACCGCTATTCGTTCTCGATCCGCAACGGGCACGTCTTCGTCGGCAAGCCGTTCTCGGTCTCGCACGTCGACGGCACCGGCTCGAGCGCGAAGATCCACAAGTGGACGCTCTCCTTCCCCGGTGAGCACGTGAACGGCCTCGAGTCCTGGCTGTATCCGATCCAGCCGCCTCACTGATGGCCGCCGGCAAGAGCACCCGCGGGCAGCACCTTCAGGAGACGATCCTGTACCCGGTCGACTGGCTCGAGGAGCGCTCCGGCCTGGTCGGCGGCGTCAAGTACTTCCTCTTCCGCAAGGTCCCGGGCGACACGAACTGGTTCCAGACGCTCGGCGCGGCGACGCTCACGGCGTTCATCGTGCAGGCGCTCACCGGGACGATCCTCGCGATGTACTACAAGCCGGATCCGAACGAGGCCTACACCTCGATCCAGTACATCACGAACGACCTGTGGGCCGGCTGGCTCGTCCGCGGCATGCACCGCTGGGGCGCATCGGTGTTCATCATCCTCATGTTCATGCACATGGGGCGCGTGTTCCTGTTCGGCGCCTACAAGTACCCGCGCGAGCTGAACTGGATCATCGGCGTGCTGCTGCTCGCGATGGGCCTCGGCGAGGGCTTCACCGGCTACCTGCTGCCGTGGGACCAGACGGCGTACTGGGCGACGGTCGTCGGCATCAACATCAACGGGACGGCGCCGTTCCTCGGACCGTTCCTCGCGCAGTTCCTGCAGGGCGGTACCTACATCAACGCCGACACGCTGCCGCGCTTCTACGCGATCCACATGCTGCTGATCCCGGGCGCGATCTTCGCGCTGATCGGCCTGCACCTGTATCTCGTCGTGCGCCTGGGCGTNNGCCGGCAAGGGCCCGATGGGTGACGGCAAGGCCACGACGGGCCGCCGCGGCCTGACGCGCTTCGGGCCGAGGGGGCGCAGCTAGTGGCGGGCGACCGCATCGTCGAGCGCCGCCGCGTCTTCCAGCAGTACAAGGCGGATGTCAAGGAGCGCGGCAAGCCGTTCTACCCGTACGCGATGTTCCACGACACGATCATGTCGCTCGTTGTCGTCGTGGTGATCATCGGGCTCGCGGTCGTCTGGAAGTACACGACGCCCGGCAGCCACCTGACGGGAGCCGGGGCCGGCTGGCTCGGCAAGCTGCTCGACGCGCCGGCCGACCCGGGCACGATCAACTTCGTCCCGCGTCCCGATTGGTACTTCTACTTCCTCTTCTACCTGCTGCGAGTCTTCAAATGGCCGGAGACGGTCGTCCTCGGCACGATCGGCATCCCGACGATCTGCCTCGTGCTCCTGCTCGCGATCCCGTTCATCGACCTTCGCGCAGAGCGGCGGATCTCGCGCCGGCCCGTCGCGATCATCGCGTCGATCCTCGTCGTCCTCTCGATGGGCGTCCTCACCTACAAGGGCGCCACCGCGAAGGAGGCGCTCGGCTCGGAGCTGATCGCGAAGATCCCGTCTTGGGCGAAGGCGGAAGGGTTCACGGGCAACCAGAAGGCACTCGCGGGGGCCAAGCTGTTCGCGGTCTCCGGCTGCCTGAACTGCCACACCTACAACGGCATCGGCGGCGCCTTTGCCGGCGCGCCGAACCTGACGGCGGAAGGTGCGAAGAACAAGGGCATCGCCTTCCAGATCGCCCATCTGAAGTGCCCGGCCTGCGTGAACCCCGGCTCGCCGATGCCGTCGTTCCAGGGCCTCGGCGAGCAGAACCTGACCGATCTCGCGAACTTCATCGAGGCCTCCAAGGGCCCGACGAAGTAGTCGGCGCGTAACCTTTCTCCCATGCGCGTCTTCCTCGGTGTCACCGGCGCTTCCGGCGCGCCCTATGCACGGCGGCTGCTGCAGTCGCTCGCCGCGGCCGACTGCGAGGTTGGTGTCTCGGTCTCGGCTGCCGCGATCGAGGTGCTCGCCACCGAGCTGTATGGCGACGCGCGCCTCTCGCGCGGCGAGACGCTTGCGCGCTTCACCGAGGGCACGGGAGGCAACGTCACGGTGTTCGAGCCGAGCGACTGGCAGGCGCCGTACGCATCGGGGTCGGCGAAGGTCGACGCGTACGTGATCTGCCCCTGCTCGATGGGCACGCTCGGCACGATCGCCTCGGGCGCGATGCAGAACCTGATTCACCGCGCCGCGTCGGTGGCGCTGAAGGAGGAGCGCAAGCTCGTCCTCTGCCCGCGCGAGACGCCGCTCTCGTCGATCCATCTCGAGAACATGCTCACGCTCAAGCGCGCAGGCGCGACGATCCTCTTCTTAGCGCCCGGCTTCTACCACGGCCAAGGCTCATTGGAAACCATGACCGTCGACGACCTCGTCGACTTCGTCGTCGCGCGCACGCTCGACCAGCTCGGCCTCGACAACGCACTCGTCCCGCGCTGGGGTCAGCCATGAGCCTGGCGCCCGACGCGGTCCGCACGATGTTCGATCGGATCGCGCCGGTGTACGACGCGATGAACCGCATCATGACCGCGGGCCTTGACGTGCGCTGGCGCCGGCTCGCGGCGCAGTCGGTCGTGCGCAAGGGCGACCGCGTGCTCGACGCGGCGTGTGGCACCGGCGACCTCGCGATCGCCGACCTGAAGGCGGGCGCCGGCCAGGTGACCGGGCTCGACTTCTCCGAGGCGATGCTCGCCCGCGCGCGGCGCAAGGCGAACCTGGAGTGGGTGCAGGGCGACCTGCTCGCGCTGCCGTTCGCCGACGCCACGTTCGACGCGGCGACCGTCGGCTTCGGCGCGCGCAACGTGGCCGATCTGCAACTGGCGCTGACCGAGCTGCGCCGCGTGCTGCGCCCGGGCGGGCGGCTCGCGATCCTCGAGATCACGCAGCCGCGCGGTGTCCTGCGGCCGTTCTTCTCGCTCTGGTTCGACCGCATCGTTCCGCTGCTCGGCAAGGTGCTGCCCGGCGGCTCGGCCTACTCGTACCTGCCGGCGTCGGTGAAGCGGTTCCCGGACGCGGAGACGCTCGCGCGGCTCTTGCGCGATTGCGGTTTCGGCGACGTGCGGTTCCGCCTGCTGGCCGGCTCGATCGTCGCGCTGCACACGGGAGTTGCAGAGTGAGCCAGCAACTCGCGCAGGTGCACGCGACGCCTGGCGTCGCCGCGTACATGGCCGAGGTCGAGGCGGGCCTCGCGCGCGCCGTCGCGGCGCGGCCCGGGCTCGCGCAGGAGGTGGCGGGCGAGGCGCTCTCGGCCGGCGGCAAGCGGCTGCGGCCGCTCCTCTGCTTCCTCACGGCCGACGGCGAGCCGTCGGTTGCCGCCGGGGTGGCCGTCGAGATGGTGCACATGGCGACGCTCGTGCACGACGACCTCGTCGACGGCGCGCGCCTGCGTCGCGGCCTGCCCGCTGCCTGGTCGGTCTACGGCGCGGGCGCCGCGAAGGCCGCGGGCGACTACCTCTACGCGTGTGCGTTCGCGGTGCTCGCCGAGACCGGCGATGCGCAGGCGGTGCAGACGCTTGCCGACGCGGCGTTGTGCCTTGCGCGCGGGGAGGCGATGCAAAAGCTGCAGACGCACGAGCCCGAGACGCCGATCGAGGCGTATCTCGAACGGTGCTCGCTGAAGACCGGGAAGCTGATCGAGGCCGCCTGCTTACTCGGCTCGGGCGGCGACGTCGGCCTCGGCGCCTACGGCGCCGCGCTCGGCATCGCATTTCAGATCGCCGACGACATCCTCGACTGCGCCGGCCAGACGCAGGAGACGGGGAAGATCCCCGGCACCGATCTGCGCGAAGGGACCCCGACGATGCCGCTCATCTACGCGGCGCAGCAGGACGAAGTCGTTCGTGCGGCGCTCGCGGGTGGCCCGCTCGACGGGGCACTTGTGCGCGTTGCCGCAACCGACGCGCTCGACCGTTCGCGGCAGGCGGCGCTCGACTACGCTGCCGGCGCGAGATCGTCCCTCGGCTCGCACGCCCATCGAGAGGAACTGGAAGCGTTGACGTACGCCGTCGTGGACCGCGCAGGGTGAGCAGCGACCTGATCAGGCTCGGTCGCATCGGCTACGTGAACATGGCGCCGGTCTTCTTCCGGCTCGACGCGGCTGTGGAGGAGATCGTCGGCGTGCCGACCGACCTCAACCGGCAGCTGATCGCGGGCGACCTCGACGTCGCGCCGATCTCATCGATCGCATACGCGCGTAACGCCGACACGCTGCGGCTGCTGCCGCGGCTGTGCGTGTCGAGTGAGGGGGCGGTGGAGTCGATTCAGCTGATCTCGAAGACCCCGCTCGCGCGCATCCGCACGGTTGCGGTGACGCCCGAGTCGGCGACGTCGGTCGTTTTGACGAAGGTGCTGTTCCCGGAGGCGGAGCAGGTGCCGCTCGGCGAGGACGCCGAGGCGAAGCTGCTGATCGGGGACGCGGCGCTCAAGTCGGCGTTCGAGGACCCGACACCGCATCACGACCTCGGCCGGCTGTGGCTCGAGCGCACCGGTCTGCCGATGGTGTTCGCCGTGTGGGCGGCGCCGGAGCCGACGCATCCGGGACTGTCCGAGCTCGAGGACGCGCTCGTCGAGTCGGTGCGCGCGGCGCGTGCAGAGCCGGAGCAGCTCGCCTACGAGTCGGCGGAGCGCTACGGCTATCCGGCCGGCTTCCTGGCCCGCTACTTCGAGAAGCTCCGCTACCGCTTCGGCCCGCGAGAGCGCGCCGGCCTCTACACGTTCCTCGAGATGGCGCGGGACGTCGGCGAGCTCGCCGACGTGCCCGAGCTGCGTTTCGTCGCAGCAACCGGCGCGACCGTCTAGCCCACGCCACCGCACTGGTGTCTGACACCTGCGGTGTCAGACACCTCTTCGAACTGCCGCCGTCCTTCGACGATGCAGCGGAATGGAATGATGTTCGCCATGCCCGCGCCCGACCTGATCGAGGTTCGTCGTCTCGCCGGGCCCGAGCTGCATGCGCACCTCGACGGCCTCGCCGGCGTGCTGGCCGATTGCGTGGCCGGCGGTGCATCCGTCAGCTACCTGGACCCGTTCTCGCACGCGGACGCGCGAGCCGCCTTCGAAGGGTGGGCGGCCGAGGTCGAGCAGGGCCGCCGGCTGATTCTCGGCGCGTTCGACGACGGGGAGCTCGTCGGCACGGTGCAGGTGATCCACGCGCTGCCGCCCAACCAGCCGCACCGTGCGGAGATCGCGAAGATGCTCGTCCACCGCTCG